>CAUHML010000050.1 GCA_959606905.1 uncultured Bacteroides sp.
CATTTATCTAATTTTCTAAAACAAGGAATCAGAGTTCAACTACTGATTCGCATTAGTAACAGGAATTAGTGGAGGTGATGGACGAATTCAATGGAAAATAAATGGAGAATGGCAAGTTTATTCATCTTCAATAAGAGATTATCAAGAATTAGGAAATGCACATAACAAGGCTATATATGAATTGTGCCGCGATAATCCTACACTAAAATCAGGTAGTAGTATTTCTAATACGTCATTATTATCTTTAGTAGAGGCGAAAACTAAAGCTATGGGTTATAAAGATAATTTGTCTTTATTGCAGCGAGCGGAAATTATGCAAATGTTGAATAGTCTGAGCAGTACTTCAACTATGTCAGATGTTACAACTATTTTTATGAATAGATTTTCAAATTCAAGATTGGATTATCAATTTTTAGAAGAGTATATGGATGCTGTCGTTTTGTTAGAAGATAAAGATTCCGCTATTTCTTTCACCGAACAAATAATTGTAAAAATAGATTCGATGTCTGGTGTTCAGAAAAGTACATTGAAATGTATGGTTTCTACTGCATTATGCAGTATCAATCTTTGGCAACCTAAGATTTGATTTGTGAAAGAATCTATAGTTTGACTGAGGCCCACATACAAATAGTTATATTTTTAGCTATTTATATGTGGGATAGATATATTGCCGAAAGATGACTCTTTGACAGACTCTAAGAGTAGAGCTGTTTTTCCGATTCGTCGGCGTCCGGTCATTACAGTAAAGCAAGCGCTCGTTTGTGATTGCTCTTTAGCTGCATACAGTATCGCCATTTCTTTCTTTCGGTCGTAGAACTTCATATTATTGCTATCTTAATGGCGGTTAATTTAATAGCCGTTAAATTAATAGTGGTTACAAAGATAATACAATATGTTGTATTTTGTTCATTTATAGTAATATAATATGATTGTTTAAGATTGTGTGATGAATTGCTCTGATCTATTTGGTTGGGATAAACTTCTATTTTACAAATACATCAATTGACTACTGAAAAATGGCTCATCTTAAAAAAAGAATATTTGAACGGGAATAAAAGGCGTAATTACTGGGGAGGGATTGGAAAATATTAAAAAGCGTAGAGATTTGTAGATGCGAAATTCTTTCTTTTTGTTATAGGAGATGTTTGTCGATTAAATTGTAATGCTTTTCTTCTTTTTCACTTGTTATGTAAACTGAAATGTGGCTAGAAACTAGCATTTTGTTGTTTGTAACCTTTACGATATTTGTGATAAAATAGAAGAAAAACTGTCTTAATTTTCCCTTATTTGTTTTCCTCACCGAGCAAAAGCAGCTTCGTCGGTGAGAAAGGAAGCGTTCCTCGGTGAGGAAGAACTCCTTGGTTTTAAACCAACGAATCTTTTATTGATAGAAAAAGATGCATATTCGACTTGAATTTATACGGTATTAGCCTGTGATTTTGCATACTGTTGCATGTTTTTATGCATTTTATTCTCCAGATCATTATTTTTTTATCTGATGCTTTGGAGGAATATCTTAAAAATGGGACATAACTATAGATAAAATACTCTCATTATATCAGGCTGATGAAATTATTTTAGCGGTATTGAGCTAGAAACAAGCTAAGTCCGTGCCGGATAGAATCCAACCCGAATTTTTCCGGATGAATTTCGGAGAGAGGTAGGAAGAAAGCATCTGCTACATCATCCATGGCAGAGAAATGGCTCATGTTTTCTACAGTGCAGAGGAAAAACATATCGAGTGTGTGTACAGGAAAACCTGAATAAACATAAATATTGGGAAGTGTGAACTGGTAAACGGCTTTTTTAACTTTCAGCCCTGTTTCTTCCAGCACTTCGCGTGCAACGCCTTCTTCGCCTGTTTCATTCATATCGATGAATCCGCCGGGTAGGTCGAGAGTTCCTTTGGCTGGCTCTTTGGCACGTCGGCAGACAAGCAGTTCATTTTTCTCATTCAAGATGAGTGCTACTGTGGCGGCAGAAGGATTGAAATAATAGACAAAGCCGCAATCTGCACATTTTTTAGATTTCTCGTTGTTGATCTCAAAATGAGAGGAACCACATTCAGGGCAATATAAGAATTGGGCAAGAGGATGTTCCATGATCGTATATCTTTTCCAGGTTTTTGTTTATGCTTGCAAAGTTATAAAATGCTTTTATTAATTTCATCTATCGCCGCATAGAAATATTCGATTGGACTTTTTTTGTAAAGGCGGGCTTTCTGCCTTTATCTTTGCATCAGAAACAAAAAACAAAAGATTGTTTCTGATGTTATAAGTCAAACCAATTAATAACAATAAAAGCAATAAAGATTATGGAACCAATTTTAAATTCTCAACTTCCTGAATTCAGCGTTCAGGCTTTTCACAACGGAGCTTTCAAGACTGTAACCAACAATGACCTGAAAGGTAAATGGGCGATTCTTTTCTTCTATCCTGCTGACTTTACTTTCGTATGTCCTACTGAATTGGTGGATATGGCTGAAAAGTACGACCAGTTCAAGGCGATGGGTGTAGAGATCTATTCGGTAAGTACTGACTCTCATTTCGTGCACAAAGCTTGGCATGATGCTTCTGAAAGTATTCGCAAGATTCAATACCCAATGTTGGCAGACCCGACTGGCGCTTTGAGCCGTGCACTGGGTGTATATATCGAAGAAGAAGGTATGGCTTATCGCGGTACATTCGTTGTCAATCCGGAAGGAAAGATTAAAGTGGTGGAACTGAATGATAACAATATTGGCCGTGATGCAAGTGAATTGCTTCGTAAAGTGGAAGCTGCACAGTTTGTAGCCAGCCATGACGGAGAAGTTTGCCCGGCTAAATGGAAAAAGGGTGAGTCTACCCTGAAACCAAGCATTGACCTGGTAGGTAAGATTTGATAGATCTTGATAATGGTGATTATGGGAGGCCGGTAACGGGAGACGCTGCCGGCCTTTCTTTTAAAAAAATGAAAGGAAAAAAGGTATGTTAGAATCTGCATTAAAAGAACAACTAAAGGGTATTTTTGCTGGGCTGGAGGCAAACTTTACTTTTGATATATCCGTATCATCCAGCCACGAAAACAAAACAGAATTATTGGAGCTGCTGGGAGATGTAGCGGATTGTTCCGATCATATCACTTATTCGGTGAGTGAAGGAAATGGGCTGAAATTTACTTTATTAAAGAATGGTAACGCCACAGGAATTACTTTCTGCGGTATTCCGAACGGACACGAATTTACTTCTTTGCTGCTTGCTATCCTGAATCTGGACGGCAAAGGAAAGAACTTTCCCGATGAGGCCGTTTGCAACCGTGTGAAAGCACTGAAAGGCCCGATACATCTAACCACTTATGTTTCGTTGACTTGTACGAACTGCCCTGACGTAGTGCAGGCTCTGAATGCAATGACTACTTTGAATCCGGCTATTACGCATGAAATGGTAGACGGTGCGCTTTATCAGGATGAAGTAGATGCACTGAAGATACAAGGAGTACCCTCTGTCTTTGCAGATGGAAAATTACTTCATGTAGGCCGTGGTGAATTTGGCGAATTGCTTGCCAAGTTGGAAGAACAATATGGTATTGACGAAATCAAAGCGAATGCAGAGGTGAAAGAATATGATGTGATTGTAGCCGGTGGAGGACCTGCAGGAGTATCGGCAGCTATTTATTCTGCCCGTAAAGGACTCCGTGTAGCTATCGTGGCCGAGCGTGTTGGCGGACAGGTAAAAGAAACGGTGGGTATTGAAAATCTAATTTCTGTTCCGGAAACGACAGGAAATGAACTTGCTGGTAATCTGAAAACACACTTGTTGCGTTATCCGGTGGATTTGCTGGAGCATCGTAAAGTAGAAAAAGTAGAAGTGATTGGAAAACAAAAGCAGATCATTACCTCTGTTGGGGAGAAATTCCTGGCTCCGGCACTGATTATTGCAACCGGTGCAAGCTGGCGTAAACTGAATGTTCCGGGAGAAGCGGAGTATATCGGTCGTGGTGTTGCTTTCTGCCCTCATTGTGATGGACCGTTTTATAAGGGAAAGCATGTAGCAGTAGTAGGTGGAGGAAATTCCGGCATTGAGGCAGCCATTGACTTAGCTGGTATCTGCTCCAAAGTCACTGTTTTTGAATTTATGGATGAGTTGAAAGCAGACAGTGTACTTCAAGATCGACTTAAATCATTGCCGAACGTGGAAGTGTTTGTAAGTTCACAGACTACGGAAGTGATAGGAAATGGTGATAAACTGACTGCCCTGCGCATCAAAGATCGCAAAACGGAAGAGGAACGTTTGGTTGAGTTGGATGGTGTATTTGTACAAATTGGGCTTTCTGCGAATAGCAGTGTATTCCGCGACATAGTGGAAACCAACCGTCCGGGCGAAATCATGATTGATGCACATTGCCGTACGAATGTGACGGGTATCTATGCAGCCGGAGATGTTTCTACGGTTCCTTATAAGCAAATTATTATCTCTATGGGCGAAGGAGCGAAAGCTGCGCTTTCTGCATTTGACGATAGAGTGAGAGGGATTATCTGATTGATGTATTCAGATATAAAAAGCACATAAACAAAACATTAGCAAGAGGAGAAATGACTCCTCTAAAAAATACCCCCGTTACAGATTTGTAGCGAGGGCTATTTTATATTTAGAGAGCATGACTTTCATCAACTGCTCTATCCTGCGCATTGAGACAAATGTTCATGAATATCCGAGAAAGTGAAATGAACGTTGTTCTCATGGTATGTAATTGGGGGGATTTTAAGAAATGTGTGCTAAGTTCATTTATTTAGTCATGATATGTATATCTGACGAAATCAAACAATCCGGAATTTTCCTGCTGTGCCGGTTGGTCTCCAATAAATTTAAGATTCTCTACACTGCAAAAAATATGGAATGCAATGTCTTTCCCAAATTCCAGTTGAAGTTCATGTTTGGGCTCGTTGTCTATTAACCAGGTGATGTAATAGTTCCCGTTTTTTAATGTCAGATCAATTTCGAACAGATGCCATCCGGTCTTGATTACTACAGGAACGGAAGAAAAAGGATATGCCTGCGATGTCATATAAGCAATCATTTCGTCGGGAGTTGCATTTAACTCCTTGCGAACTGTATCTTTACCATATCCGACTTCAAAATCCAATTCATGTTGGTCGTCATGGTATATCCACGAACCCACGCTACATTGATCTCCTATTCCCATTTGCGGGATATGAGTACGCCAGGTATATCTTCCTGTTGTATAAATCCGTTCTACAGTGTGAACCTTTTTCCGATCCACCGAGTTAGCCCGTGTAAAGATCCGTAAGTAACCATTCTCTAATATGCATTGATTATCCGGGTTGTTATCCTGATGTCCGTATTTCCATCCATCCAGATTGTTGAAGTTCCATTCTTTGTTTGGCGGATTTTTAGTACTGATGTCATTGGTCTGTTGCTGTGCAAAGCAAAGGCCGCAAATGCATATTAGTAACAGAGTTAAATAGTAGTTTCTCATAATAATTGAATTTAAGTGTATTCGTTTTCTATCAATTGCTTGCTGCAAAAGTAGTCGAATGCTTTATTCTACTCATCAGATTTTAGTCATTTCAAATCATGAAACGTCCAAATCTGCACTGGAAATCCTAATCGCTCTGTTCCGGGGAGTATAATTTCTATATAAATGATAAACTAAAGTGCTGAATCTATTCTGATTGTTGTTGGGTGGAACCATGTTGTGCTCTGAATTGAGAAGGAGTCATTCCTTTCATTTCTTTAAATAACGTACTGAAATATCGTTGATAAGTGAAACCTACCTGCTCTGATATTTCAGTAATGCTCATGTCAGACTGAGTTAAAAGAATGATTGCTTTGTCGATTCTTCTACGATTGATATAATCGTTTGCTCCCATGCCGGTCAGTTCCTTGACCTTATTATATAAGGATGTCCGGCTCATAGCCATTTGGGCAGTCAGGAATTTTACGTCCAAATCTGGTTGAGACAGATTCTGATCGATCATTTCATTCAATTTGATCATAAATTGTTCATCCGCATTGCTGAAAGTAGCCTCTTGCGGAGACAGAATGAATTGATTGCCCCTGTATCTGGATTTAATATATTCACGATTTCTCATCTGGTTCTGGATCACGCTAAGGAGCATTTCCATTTCAAATGGTTTGGGCAAATAGGCATCGGCTCCTAATTTGTATCCTAACATCTGGCTTTCAGAATCGGCTCTGGCGGTAAGTAGAATAACAGGGATATGGCTAATATTCAGATTCTCTTTAATTTCCTTGCATAGCTGATAGCCATTCATTTGTGGCATCATTACATCACTTACTATAATGTCCGGTTGCTGTTGCTTAATAACTTCCAGCGCTACCAATCCATTTTCTGCCTGATAGATCTTCTTGAATTTATCCTTAAGAGCATTTTTTAAGAATTCTCTTAAGTCCTGTTTATCTTCTACAATCAACAGTGAGTATCCTTGTAGAGAGAAAGCCCCGGATTCTATTTTCTCTTCTTCCTCCGGAGAACTTAAAAGTTCGTTGAGGTAGGAATGTTGAGGACATGATACTTCTTGTTCTTGTAGATTAGCCGGTATTTCATAAAAGAATGTGGCCCCTCTGTCTTTATTATTGAAAGCGCCCATCCTACCTCCATGTAAGTCAATCAACATTTTAGCATAAGATAAACCGATACCACTTCCTCCCTCATTATGTTTGCCTTGGTAGAAACGGGTAAAGAGCTTCTTTATATCTACATTATCCAATCCGATTCCCTGGTCTTGTACGTGTACTTGTATACTTTCATTTGTACGGATGGTTTTTATAACAATACGAGTCTGATTAGGACTATATTTCAAAGCATTCATAATCAGATTGGAAAGAACAACTTTGCATTTAGTGTCATCATACGCGATAGATTGTATACTGTCGTCAAAGTCGTATGTAATTTCAATTTCTTTGGCTTTAGATGCAGTTTGAAATGTTTCTGCCACTTCCTGTATCCACTTGTGTAAAGGATGCGAAGAGATGTGTAGCACTTCCTGTCCTACCTCCATTTTGCGTGCATCAAGCACAATGTTGATAATATCTTTCATCTGATTTGCCTGTTTGAATGCCCCCTGTAGATATTCCGGTAGCTCGTCTTGCTTCACCTCTTTATTTAGAATTCGTTTCAGGGAAGCATAGATGAGTGTCAAAGGGGTACGTAGCTCATGGCTGATATTGATTAAGAAGCGTATTTTCTCTTCATATATCTTCTTCTCATGTTCCCGCATCTCACGTTTCAGCCGATTTTCTTTTTTTCTTATCAAACTAAAGAAGACCACTCCTGCCACTAGAAATGCAAAGAAAATGCATAGTATAATAAACCAGATAGATTTCCACCAAGGAGGTGAGACTATAATAGTTAAGATCTCTATCGGCTGGCTCCATTCACCGTTGGAGGTGTCGCAGGATACGCTGATGGTATATTCTCCTGATGCTAATGTACCCAATTCGAGTGTCTGGAGATAACTCTCGATCACCATTTTGTCTTTTCCTGTGATGACATACCGGAAAAGGTGTTTTCGGAAGGAGTTCTTTTCGTCAGCAATCACTTTAATGTTGAACGATGAATGATTCCAGGGAATCGAAATACAGTTATTATTAACCTGTTTCAGAGTTGATTTACCATTCAGTTTTACTTCAAGTAGCTTGAGAATAGGAGACGAATTGCTTTCGAAAATAATATCCGTATTAATGCGTACCAGTCCCATAGTACCTCCCATATACAGATTGGGAGTACGAAGAGCAGGAATAGGGGTAAATATCAATTCATTGGAAGGAACTCCATCGGATTCGTCCAGGATAACAAAACGTTTTTCGTTGATAATATACGCAAAGAACATGTTCTGCGCTCCTATCCAGACTTTTCCTTTTTTATCATAGGCAAGGCTGGATACACTGTTGAACAAGTTGGTATGTATTTTTTCTGTTTTTCCAGTCTGTTTATTATAGAAGAGCAGTCCGAAATTACTTCCTATCCAAAAGTTACCTTTATCATCCCGGCAGGCCGATGTGAAATCATCTCCCTCTTTCATATTGACTAATGAAGATAGTTCGTTGGTTTTGAAGTTTAGTTTAAACAGGTTATTGGTTCCCATTAGATACAGATGCGTATCGTTGGAATAAATTGCCTGCATAGCTATTTGGCGTTGAATGTCTATTTGGGGTGCGTAGAGAATAGATGTTTGCCGGGTATGCTTGTTGTAGATATAGACTTTTGCTCCTAATATGTAAATATTATCTTTTGTAGCATATAGATTTACCAAATCACCGGATGAAAATTCTCTTTTCGAAATAGAGTCATTGATAATGGGAAAAGGTTGCATCTGTGCGGTTCTCTTATTAAAGGTAAATACCCCTTTATTAAAACATGATAATAAGAGCTCATTTTCAGAAAAATTTGTGATAGAGGTAACTTTCTCCCCGTATGTAGTAGGGTAATGATGAAATGTATTCGTTTTTTGGTCAAATGAGTTGATACCTCCTCCGTCTGTTCCAATCCAGAGCAATGTATCCTTATCTTCAAAGATGCTAACCACGGTACGTTCGCTAACTCCATTGGGATTGTTCAGTGGAACATCTTTATAGGTTTTGATGAACACTTTTTTGATGGCGAATAATCCTCCGTGTATACTGCCTATCCATATATTGTCCATCTGATCTTTATACAGCCGGTAGATAGAGTTATTCGGCAAGGATTGTTCATCATCGGAAATATGTTTAAGATGAGAGAATTTCATAGTCTGGAAGTCAAGTATGTTGATACCTCCTCCGTCAGTAGCTATCCAAAGTTGGTTGTCTTTTTCAAGAAAATCAAAAATGATATCGTTGTTGAGCCCGGAATTTTTGGTGGATAAACTGAAAAGCCTTTTCCCCTCTTTCGAGTAGCAGGCTATTCCTTTGCCATAGAATGATACCCAAAGCCGGTTTTGAGAGTCAACAAATATGGTGTTTATCTCGCGCTCTTTTACAAATGGACATCGATACATTTTCTTTTTTGTCAAGTCGTACATCCAAAGCCCGTCTTTTTTACTGCTGGTTATCAGCACATCGGGACTCCACTGAAAGATGCGATTGATACATTTTAACTTGTCTCCATCAATGTCGGGGAAGATCGTCGTAATACTTTTATCCATTAGATTGTATTGGTATAAAGTTTCTTCTCCTCCAAACAGGAAATTGTCACCTATTTGAAGATAAGACCAAGCGTTAAATGGCTTCCCGTTATATTTCAATGGCTGAAATTGATTTTCTGCTTTATTGTAGATGGCAATTCCTTTATTGGTAGAAACGTATAAATCGCCTAAACGATCCTCTGTAATAAAACGAATGAAATTGTCGGGCAATGAGTTTGGCTGCTCCCGGTCATGAAAATAACTTTTCAGTTCGGATTGGTCATAACTATTTAACCCCCATTTGGTACCTATCCATATGACTCCTAAATGATCTCTGTAAATGCACTGCACTCTTGATTGTGACAATCCCTGTTCCAAAGAAATTTGTCTGAAGTAGTAGTCTTGTTGTTCAGCCTTTGTAGAAAGAACAAAGAATAATATCCAGATTAGAAAAGAATACCTCTTTAGTACGTGTGCTTTTGACATAGTTATGTTCTTTTGATAGAGCAAATATAAAAGAAGTTATGAAACTGTACAATAGATTTCATCTTCTTTTGTCCACAAAGCTCATTAGATAGCTCGAAAGGATATTCAGAATACTCCTTTTGAACAGTAGCGGACTAATTATGGATGTTATTTGATCTCTATTTCCACGCTTTGCACCTATATTTGCATAGTTGACACTAAATACGGAATAGTATTAAACCTTAAAAAAAAGACTATTTACTATGAATACATCCTAAAACTGTAGAATGAAGAGGTGGCGGAGTAATGTTGGGAACATTTTGAATGCCTTGACTTGTATCTAAAATTCCTAAAAATCTAATATTATTATATTCTAACTAAATGAAAAGTATATGGATAATCTAAGAAAAACGCTTGGCTGCTTGCTACTATTTCTTTTTGCAGCAGTTACATCTACTTATGCACAGGTTGCAAAGCAGTATTCGGGTACTGTTATGGATGCCGACAGCAATGAACCTATCATCGGTGTCAACGTAACTCTTAAAGATGCACAAACTGGTACCGTAACGGATATTTCCGGAAAGTTCTCGATTAGTGCTCCTGTTGGCTCTACACTATCATTCTCTTATATCGGATACGTGACTAAAGAGGTTAAACTGGGAACGAATACCAGTTTGAAGATTACAATGCAGGAGGATCAGAACCAATTGAGTGAAGTAGTGGTCATCGGATATGGTGTAGTGAAAAAATCAGATATAACCGGTGCTGTGGCTTCTGTTTCTTCCAAACAATTTAAGGATCAGCCGGTAAAGCGGGTGGAAGATATTCTGCAAGGACGTACTGCAGGTGTGGCAGTGACGAGCGTAAATGGTTTACCTGGTGGTACAGTTAAAGTTCGTGTTCGTGGTACTACTTCTCTTAATACCAGCAATGACCCCTTGTATGTCATCGATGGCATTATGTCTGGTGGACTGGATGTAAATCCAGCTGACATTCAATCTATTGAAGTTCTGAAGGATGCTTCGGCAACGGCTATTTATGGCTCACGCGGTGCTAATGGTGTGGTATTGGTAACTACTAAAAAAGGGGTGGAAGGTAAAGTGCAGATTTATGCAGATGTGGCTATAGGCGTATCGAACATTCTTAAAAAATATGACTTACTGAATGCTTATGAATATGCGACTGCATTAAAGGAGTATAATGGTATCTCATTTGCAGATGATGAGATGGAAGCCTATAAGAATGGCTCCAAAGGCATTGACTGGCAGAATTTGATGTTGCAGACCGGTATTAGTCAGGACTATAAATTAGGTATTTCGGGTGGAACGGCTAAAAATAAGTATCTTATTTCAGCCAATGTACTGAATATGACAGCCATGACCATCACGACCAAGTATCAACGTGCACAGTTACGGATAAATTTGGATAATGAACTCACCAAGTGGTTGACACTTTCTACCAAAATTAATGCTTCACGTACTCACAGTCATAATGGGGGTATTGACATTATGAACTTCCTGAACTATTCTCCTACGATGGAAATGAAAGATCCGGTAACGGGCGTTTATAATATGGACCCTTATAATTCAGTAAACGGAAACCCTTATGGTGCACGTGTCGCAAATTATGGTGACTCATACGTGTATGCTTTGAATACTAATATGGATTTGACTTTCAAAATAATGAAAGGGTTGACATTGTCTGTACAGGGTGCTGCTAATTACTCTCATGTTCCGAGTTACTCTTTCACCTCGTCATTAGCAAAACCCGGACAAATTAGTGGTATGGAAAATGCGAGCAGGATGAATCTATTCTGGCAGAATACCAATAATGTGACTTATAACACAAGTTTCGGCGATCATCATCTGACTGCAACAGCTGTATTTGAAGCAAGTGGTGCCGAAGGCAGAAATCTAAAACTGACCGGAAGTGATTTAGCCAATGAGTTTGTTGGTTATTGGAATGCAAAAAATGCAAAGACACGCGATGGAGAGAATGGCTATTCCGCAGAAGCTATTGTGTCCGGGCTTGGTCGAATTATGTACAATTACAAAGGAAAGTATATGCTGACAGGTACTTTCCGTGCCGATGGTTCATCTAAGTTTCAGAAGAAGAATAAATGGGGATATTTTCCGTCAGCAGCTGTTGCTTGGGATGTTGCTAAAGAAAACTTTATGAGCAAACAAAACATTGTCCAGCAATTGAAACTAAGAGCCAGTTTTGGTGTTGTTGGTAATCAAAGTATCGGTGCTTACACAACATTGGGTATGTTGGCTCCTACAAATTATGACGGTTATGGTAGCGATGCAATCCATACCGGTTATTGGACTGGAAATCTCGCTACACCGGATGTAACTTGGGAAAGCACCTATCAGTATAACATAGGTTTGGACGCCAGTGTTTTAGACGGTCGCTTGAGTTTTACAGCCGAATGGTTCCGAAAGGATACTAAGGACCTGTTGCTTCGCAAACCTGCTCCTCAGTATAACGGAGGTGGCTCTTTCTGGGTCAACCAAGGTGAAGTTAGAAACTCTGGTGTTGAATTCACCATTACAGCTACTCCTTTGACAGACAAAGATATATTTGGTTGGGAAACATCGCTGAATGCATCTTATTTAAAGAATAAGATAATCGATCTGGCAGGTAGTGATTTTATCGTTGGGGAGAATTATACAAGTATTGGCGGTGGTCCCATTCAAATTAAAAAAGTAGGGTATCCGATTGGTTCTTTCTATCTTTATGAATGGGCAAACTTTAATGACCAGGGCGCCAACTTGTATAAACATCAATCTAATGGAAGTTTGACAACCAATCCGGGTGCTGACGATCTGGTTACTAAAGGGCAGGCCGAGCCTAATTGGACTTTCGGATGGAATAATACATTTACTTGGAAAAATTGGACGCTCAATCTCTTTATCAATGCTGCATTAGGACAAGATAGACTGAATGTAAGCCGCTATGCGATGGGATCTATGACAGGTGTATATCGTTTCATCTCTTTATCTGATGCTTATTACAAAAGTTGGGATAAAGTAGCCAATAAAGCAGATGCTGTGTATGCAAGTCATAAAAATTCAGATAATAGAAACTATCCTGATTCCGATTTCTGGCTTGAAGATGCATCATTTGTGAAACTGAAAAATATAAGCCTTACGTATAATATTCCTAAGAAGATAACGAAAGTAGCCGATATTCAATTGTCGGTCAGTGCTCAAAACCTGTTTACATTAACGAAATACACAGGTATGGACCCAGAAGTGTACAGTGAATCCGATTACGGCTTTAATGGCGTAGATATGGGCTCTTATCCTGTTCCAAGAACTTTCACTTTTGGTATGAAACTTAACTTTTAATCTTTTAACTATACATGGATATGAAAACAATATATAGAATATTCAAATCTGTCGGACTAGCATTGATAGCACTTTGGATGGTGTCTTGCCAGGATTTACTGACAGAAGATCCTAAAGGGCAGTTGGCGGTAACTAATTTCTTCAATTCAAAAGCTGATCTGGACTTGGCTCTGAATGGAATGTATTCCAAAGTTGCAAGTGATATGTATGCAAATATCTGGGCAGGTTTCGAATCAGTGATGGGTGATGATATTTCTACACACCCTGCAGCTAATAAACAGGGGTTGCGTGAGGTAGATACTTATAATGTTTCGGACAATAACACTTGGGTGACTGAATTGTGGGGAGCTCGTTGGAGATTGGTGAAAGCTGCTAATTTCATTATAGATAATGCCGGACGAACTCCGGAGGTGAGCCAGGAAGAGAAAGATGCGGCCATTGGACAAGCTTATTATTGGCGCGCCTATTCTTATTTTTACTTTGTAATGGCTTGGGGAGAGGTACCTATGGTTGTGAAAGATGAAATCAATTACAACATGCCATTGGCAACCGTTCCTGAAATTTATGAACTGATTGTGTCTGACCTGAAAAAGGCAGAAACAATGGTCCCTGCCAATTATACTAAAGATCCCTATGCAAGGAATGGGGTAAACATTGCTGTTAGTCAAGGAGCTGTAAAAGCAACATTGGCTTATGTGTATATGGCAATGGCGGGATGGCCGTTGAACAAAGGAACAGAATATTATCAACTGGCCGCTGCAAAGGCAAAAGAAGTAATCGATGCTGCGAAGAAAGGTACTTACTACTACAAGCTATTACCTGATTACAAGCAAGTATATTCGATGGAGTATAATAAGAATAATCCTGAAGTGTTGCTTGGTGTTTACTATAATTTGGGAATAGATGCACTTACCAATGCTCCTTTAGCCGATTTCCTGGCAGACTATGCTTATGGTGGCGGTGGATGGGGAGATACGAACGGAGAAATTAAATTCTGGTATGATTTCCCGAAAGGCTCACGCAAAGATGCGTCTTATTTTCCGAAAATTATATTGAAGAATGAAACACAGTTACGTGATTGGTGGGAAGATCCTAATCCGGAAGCGCCGCGTGTGGTTGTTGCTCCCTGTTTCATGAAGAAAGTAGAAACGACCACTGGAGAAGAATTCGATTATACGAATCCGAAGATTTCGATGAATCAGAATGGAGAAAAGACGCATCAGATTATTCGCTTGGCAGAAGTATATTGCTGGTATGCCGAAGCCGTAGGTCGTTCAAAAACAGGTAGTATCACGGAAGCTGTCAACTTATTGAATGAGGTACGTAATCGTGCTAATGGATCTGTTGTTGCAGACCGGGATATCTATAAGACAACCATGTCGTATGACGAGTTGGCGGAAGCTGCCTATAACGAACATGGCTGGGAAATAGCCGGATATTATTGGGGTAACATTGCTACCAGGGCGAGAGACATGTTCCGCATGAACCGCATTAAAGATCATTTCGAATACAGAAAACTGAATCCAGAGATTGAAGTTGCTCCGGGAGTATTCAGAAAAGAAGCGGTACCTGTATCCGGTACGTGGAATGACAGTAAGATGTATCTTCCCCGTCCTTTTGTGGACTCGTCCATTAATCCGAATTTGAAGAACTGAATGAAACCAATGTAAACAACAATCATTATGAAACTAAGATATTTGTATTTAGCAATAGGTGTATTATGTAACACCTCTCTGGTATCATGTGGCGATAGCTTCAAAGAGAAGGTAGAGGTAGTCCCATGCGGAGTCTCCGCTGATGCTTTGACATTCGAGGTCGCTCCGACTGAAATGCAGACTGTAAACATTACGTCGGAGGCTAACTGGAAAGTGGCAGTAGATCAGGGCGGTGGTAATTGGCTTACTGTATCTCCTTTGGAAGGAACTGGTAACGGAACGATTACTCTTTCTGCAGATAAGAATAACGGTCCCAAACGTGGTGCAACCCTGACCATTGCGGCGAAAGGTGCTGAACTGCGGACCATTACAATTATTCAGGATGGTTATAAGGGCACTATTTATAATTATGGCGACTTTACCGGGTTGCAAAAGACGGGACTTGTGGCAGGGATAAATCCGATTACTATCGTAGACAATGATGAATGCGAAGACGGGAAAGCACTAAGAATATATACACGGCCGGGTGAGGAATATTCAGGTACGAACGGTGACCGTTTTAAAGTACAAACCACAACACAGTTTGGTTCCGGTCGTTATGAATGGAGAGTGTATGTGCCCAAATTTGGGATGAATGACCGGGCTAGTATCGGAGCATTTGTCTATTTCGACGACACTCATGAACTGGATTTTGAAATTTGTTCCGGTACGTCTGCGGCCCGTAGTCAACATAATGCGGGACCTGACGATATGTTATGTCTGGTTTCCAGTCAGGCAAATCCTTTCTTCTCCGAATATACACCTATCAAAGGCGATGCCTGGCATACATTTGTTTTAGATTTGAAGTTGGAAAATAAGAAATACCTGGCCGAATGGCTGGTCGATGGCAAGACGCTGAAAAGAGCTCAACTGAATTTTGGTGAAGAGGCTTATTTCCGTGCCATATCCAGTGTTGAGAATCTTATCGGTATGGGCGACCATGCGGCTACTCAAGAGAATTATGCTTTATTTGATTATTTTGAATACGTTCCTTACGAATATTCAATGAAGCCTATTATCGAAGGCCAGTTACCTCCTGAACCGGAAGGAACGACGACACGATGGGATTTTGACGAAGAAGGAGTTATACCTGCCGGATGGACAAATGCCGGAGGAAGCGTATCGGGTGGTTTCTTGAATTTGCCGAACGGTACTAATTTGACTTACGGAGAAGCTGTTGGAGCCGGAAAATATACTTGGGAGATAGATGTACCTGGTATAGGTGTAGGTGAGAAATGGTTGGCGGGAGGTAATATAGCCGCAACGAACGCTGAAGAAAGGTCATTCTCTATGTTTGTTTTCCCTGGCACGGAAAACGATCGTGCTGCTTGTACAATTCCTCCTGTTCCGGGTCAGATGCTGGTACGTTGCTATACAGAATCAATGGGAGTTTACGGTGTTCCTATTGATCTGGGTAAGCACACTTTGACTATCGATCTCCGACTTAATACAGATGGCGCATATTGGGCGGCATGGATCATAGATGGAGAGGTTGTGAAGACATTTACTACCTGGTATACACCCGAGGCGTTCCAATTTGGTTATTCATTTATAACCTTTGCCAATGGTGGTGGATGGCAGGGAGATAAAGAGACCCAGGGTATATATACTGCCAAATATGACTATTTTGAGTATAAGAAGTATGTATATGAGTAATTCCGGTAAATAATGAGGTATTTAGAAATTATCAGAACTGTTGCATATTGTGCAATATGGGTAGTGGTAAGTGTTTCCTGCAAGCAGGAAACACCTACTGCCACCGGGAAAAAAGTGTTTCCTTGGTTTGTCTATAAAGACTGGAACTCTTTTAAGGATATAGAGCCTGTAAAAGAAATCATTAATTCCATCAGTGTTTTCGGAAATCCCCCGAAATCTTTTATTGACGAGTGTCACCGGAATCATATCGAAGTCTATCAGGCTGTAGGTGGAAGTGAAGAGAATATAAGCACGCCCGAGAAAATAAAAACACTTGTTGATGGGTATGTGGATGCGTGTAACGCCAACGGATATGACGGCATAGATTGGGATTTCGAGCATTTGAGTCCCGATGTTCAAGATACGTATACCGGATTTTTGGAACTCGCTTCACAGAAACTCCACGCTGCCGGGAAGAAGCTAAGTCATTGTGTCGGGTTTTATCCGGCTTTGTATCAGGATGAAACGACAAAAATGTTTCATGACCCGGAGGTGTTGGCGAGAACTTGTGATTTAGTCAGGGTGATGTGTTATGATATGTATTTCGCACCGGGAATAGGCAAAGCCGAACTCAAACATCGGGATGATTGTATGGGTATGGGACCTACTTCTGATTATTCGTGGACAAAAGAGGCTATGTCTTTCTGGATCAAACACATTCCCAAAGATAAACTGGTGATGGCTTTACCGGCTTATGCGAATGATTACGCAGTGACTGGACATACGAAGGGTAGACAAATTTACCAATCTGTGCCCGATAGTGTGAGTGGGGTTTTACCTTCTCCTACCTGGTTGTGTTATGAAAAGGTAAATATATACCTGTATGATGCAACTGATGGGAACCGACATCTGTTTTATGCAAGCGATGCCAGGAGTACGGAAGCTTTACTCGAACTCGCTGATGAGCTTGGAATATCTCAAATCGGTTTCTGGCATTTCAGTAGTGTCGATCCGCCAATGTGGAGTGTTACTGACAAATGGAAAAATAAATGAGAAATGAATAAGTTCAACAGATGATACAAATGTCTGATAATCGATTATAATATTGATTTAGCGAAAAATATCGACCTTAGAAATGATGATATAGCCTTTTCTATCCCCCGCTTTTAAAAGAGGCTATCCCAGTAATAAAGGAGCTGTCTGACAAGTCCTGATTATTGAAAATCACCCACGCTATAACTATCTGTAGCGTGGGTGAAATTGTTAATAAGGGACTTGTCAGACAGCTCCTTTTCCTGTTTTTTCCTACAAAATCAGAACCTGCAAAACCGGATTAATATTTCTTTTCTTTATCACTTACAGTCTGATATTCGGCCAATTCCCGTTCTCCGAAATCTGCAAAGTTGTAAGACTCGTCATGCTGACTAAGGTCGAGACCGATAGCCTCGCTTTTAGCTGATACGCGCATTGGAATCATTTTGTTAGTTATCCAGTAAAGTATGTAGCTGACAATAAAGCTGTATGCACATACGATAACTACTGCCAATATATGAATCAGGAATACTTTAACGTCTCCGGCTAGCAGTCCATGCACAAAGACGCCCGTAAGTATCGTTCCGAAGATACCGCCTACTCCGTGAGTAGGGAATACATCCAATGCATCATCCACATTCGTATGGTTTTTCCAGTGGACGGCGATGTTGCAGACCATTGTTGTCGTCAATGCGATAAAAATACTCTCTCCGACAGTGACATATCCCGCAGAAGGAGTAATGGCTACAAGACCCACCACAGCACCGATAGCGGCTCCCATTGCCGACGGTTTACGTCCGCGGAGACAATCGAAGAATATCCATACCAGCATGGCGGTAGCTGAAGCCGTATTTGTATTCAGGAAAGCTTTGATAGCAACTCCGTCTGCTGCCAATGAAGAGCCTGCATTGAATCCGAACCAGCCTAGCCAAAGCATGGATGCTCCTAATATCACGTATGGAATATTTGCAGGTGTATGTGTCTGTTCCCTTCTGTTGCCGAGGAAGATGGCACCTGCTAAAGCTGCTACCCCGGAGGAAGCATGCACAACGATACCACCGGCAAAATCGATAACTCCCATCTGGCGAAGGAATCCGTCAGGATGCCAGGTCCAGTGTGCAAGCGGGCAATATACAAAGATACAGAACAAAATCATGAACACCATATATCCGGAAAAACGGACGCGTTCTGCAAAAGATCCTGTGATAAGGGAAGGGGTGATAATGGCAAATTTCATTTGAAATAGTGCATAGAGCGCCAAAGGAATGGTTGGTGCCAGGAATTCATTTACTTTAGCTCCTACATTATTGAACATGAAAAAGGTAGCAGGGTTTCCTACAAATCCGCCTATATCATCACCAAAAGCAAGGCTGAATCCGAATACCACCCAAATAACGCTGATAATACCCATTGCAATAAAACTCTGAAGAATAGTAGAAATTACGTTTTTCTTTCCAACCATACCTCCATAAAAAAAGGAAAGTCCCGGAGTCATCATTAACACGAAAATGGTTGCGGTAATCATCCAGGCCACGTTGGCTGTATTCATCTTTTCATCAGGTTCCCATACTCCGGCAGTTTCGGGGGTAAAAACGCCGATTAAACTAATGATGACCATTAATGTCATCATGATAATCCATCTTTTCTTCATACGATTCTTTTATAGCTTAGTAATGACTATTGGTTTCAAAAAGATTTATTTTTGGTAGTAAACGTATCTTTTTGAATTTTGAGTGCAAAGATATGAAACATATTGAAATAATATATCTTTGTTTTAAAACATTTTGTTTGCAGATTGGTGGATGATGTGTTATAATGATCGTAAAAAGTGCGAATATATAGAAAGAAGAAGAGGATACTTGAGTGGGTTATAAACTATTTAATTACCTTTGAAGTAAAGTAGGTAGAAGATGCATTAGATGAAATTGCAGAAAATTAATGGCTTTGTTGTTATATCTACAATATAAATTGACCGATGGTCAAAAGCCATCGGTCGATATTGATAGAACTTCGTATCATCTTTTGAGTAACTCCAAAATGCTACTTTTCTATATGAATAATACCTATATATCCTCCTCCTCTGCTCATATCTATGAGAAGCTTTTTATCGTTTTCAATGATTTGGTCCTTTACTTGTGAGTCTTTAGCCTGATGAACTGCGTTTATGCCATCCATGTGTGCTTTTATTTTTTTCGGTCTATTTCCTATGAAGGATAAGTCAATCTCAATATGCCTTGGAGTAGCTCCGTTAATGACACCGATATACCATGTATTGTTATGTCGGCGTGCAATAGCTATATATTCACCTACTTCTCCTCCCAAAGGGACTGTCTCATCCCAAGTGGTAGGTGTATTTTTGATAAATTCGAAGCTTTGAATATTTTCATCATATTTAGTTGGGCTATCTGAAATCATTTGTAACGGGCTTTCGTAGACTACGTACATTGCTAATTGATGACTACGCGTTCCTTGACTCATAGGTTCATGCTGATTTTCATAGAAGGTTTCCGGATGTGCATTAAGCATAGCTCCAGGAGTATAATCCATTGGACCTGCCCACATACGCAGATAAGGTATGATGACATCATGTGTAACCGTGGCTCTTTTGCTCCATTTATTATACTCCAGTCCTATCACGCCTTCGCGTGTCATCAGGTTCGGGTATTTGCGCCTCATGCCTTCGTTGGGGTAAGAACCGTGAAAGTCTACTAATAATTTGTATTGAGTGGCTTTAGCTGCTACTTGTTCGTAGAAGTTAACCATCTTGGCATCATTGCGATCCATAAAATCTATTTTAACTCCTTTCACTCCCCATTTGTAGAATTGTGCAAAAGCCTCATCCATTTGTCGCATGATGTTCACCCATTTCGACCATAATTGGATACCTACTCCTTTTTCTGTTGCATATTCACAGATGCGCGGAATGTCAACATCGGGATTGAGGGTTAACAGATCGTTACGTGCTGACCAGCCTTCGTCAATCAGGACATATTCGATGTGATGTTTGGCTGCATAGTCTACCAGATATAGATATGTATCGGTGTTAATGCCGCTTTTGAAATTTATATGATAGATATTACGGTCATTCCACCAGTCCCATAATACTTTACCGGGTTTAACCCATGTATAGTCGGCGGCTTGTTCTTTCTCCTCGGAGAGTAAATATATAAGCTCGCTTTGTAATATGGAAGAAGCATTGTCGAAGATACCGGTCACCCGCCATGGAAAGACCCGTTTCCCGCAGGTGGGAATAAGATAGTCTTTGCGTGTGGAGGCATAGATTTTATTATCCCCTTCGTATGGCACTTCCTTGTCCGGATAATTGGCAAAAATGCCATGGAAGGATTCTAGGGCGGGTTGTAAGTACATTCCCGGATAATTATAGAGATTGGCTTCTGCTAATAATACTTTGTATTTGTCTACTTCGACCATTACAGGCGCTACAGAGAAACTGTCTTTGGGTAATGCATTGATCGGCTTTACCGTATAATCCTGCTCAAACCAGTTTTGTAGCTGGTCGGTTAAAAGAGTGTACGAGGTATGATCCTGTCCGAAGCGGAAAGATACCGACTCTTTCTTTACAGGCTGTTTATTGTTTGCAGTACTTACGAAACGATAGGCCACTCCGTCATTATAGATTCTGAATTCGATTTTATAGTCTTTGTAAATAAGCTCAACCTGGTTATAATTATCCACTGTCTCTTTATATTTACGCGGTACAATAAATTCCACTTTTTCCGAAACGCTTTTACGAGTTATCTTTCTACATTTGTCTGTTCCCCAAGTGTCGTTTCCGACTGTAAGTGAGAGCGGGCAAGTATCAAGAATCTTTGTTCCATTCCGGGATAAGCTGTAACTGACCTGATTGTCAGTCTCGATAGTTATCACATTTTTCTTGTCCGGCGAACCGGCCTCAATTATTTTGGCAACTGTTATCGAAGGAAAACAGAAGGCTGCTGTTAGTAGGAAAAGAATATGGTTCATTTTCATAATTAGTTTCCTCCGGATAAAACGATGAATGATAATCCTGTGATGAACAGAATAAACATGATTCCTAAAAGTCTGTCGGTTGATTTGGAACTACCGGTGAACTCTTTCCAGATAAATACACCCCATAAGGCGGCAATCATAGGTGCTCCCTGACCGAGAGCGTAGGAGATGGCAGCTCCCGCTTTTCCTGCGGCTATATAACTCAAAGCAGTTCCCAATCCCCATATACATCCTCCGAGAATACCTACCAGATGTGTGCCCGCTTTTCCCGTAAAATATTCTTTATAGCTTACCGGAGTTCCTACAAACGGACGTTTCATAACAACTGTATTGAACAGGAAGTTACTCAGGAAGATACCTATTGAGAATATAAAGAAAGCGGTGTATGGAGTAGCCATGCCCGGAGTAGGAGAGTCAAAATTGTTAAGGTCCATGACAGCAGCCACAAAACGGTAGAAGAAAGACATAAGTATGCCGGCAATAGCCGCAAGAATAATCCCTTTCTTGCTATTATTATTTCCCTTTTTTTGTTGTCTGCCTGCCGCTATTCCATTGCAGATGATAGCGATAACAATCAAGATTACTCCTGTAAACAACCAGAACGGATCTCCTTTGGGAGTGCTGAAATAGTTGATGAACACACCTAGGACCAAGGCAAGTCCTACACCCAGCGGAAAAGCAACCGCCATTCCGGCAATGGAGACTGAAGCTGAAAGTAAGATGTTGGAAGCATTGAAAATAACTCCTCCGATCAAGGCACTGACTATGTATCTGGCATCTACTTGCCGGATATCTTCCAGAAAACCTCTACCCGAATCTCCGAAACTTCCGAGTGTGAAAACCAGAAGTAAGGCAAATAATAAGATACCGATCGTATAATCCCAGTAATAAAGCTCATAACGCCAGTTCTTGCTGGCCAGTTTCTGGGTGTTACCCCAGGAACCCCAACATATCATGGTTATGAAGCAAAAGATAATGG
>CAUHML010000051.1 GCA_959606905.1 uncultured Bacteroides sp.
CGTATCATATCATACCCATATCACATCATATATCTGGCAAGCATCTCCTCTTATGCCTTTCTGTTCTTATGTCTAAAAGAATGCTATGCATCCGTTTATTTGCCCCTTTCATCTCTCTTTATGGTAACTTTTGATTATGAAATCCGTTGAAAATAAGAATTTTAAGATTAGTGTCAATAGATGTATATTTGCATCTTGCACTAAAATATATGAAATTAGCAAGATTGGACAATCATATATTTGTATAAACTCTATATATTTACAAATTATATAGTTATAGATGAAAAGTAGCATTGAAAATATATACAAGCTGAAAGTTAATCAAATAATTGATTACATAAAGTTTAATTTGCATCAACCATTGCAATTGAACGTTATAGCCGATATAGTAAATATGTCTCAACGGCAATTGCTTCGTATGATGAGCTCTGTTCTGAATGAACCATTATACCCTTATGTGGCAAGGCAACATGTAGAACGGTCTGTACTATATATGCAAACTGAAGACATGAGTTTACAGAATTTGATTGGGTTAGTCGGCTACGATAACCCGTAATTGTTCTCCAAAGCATTTAAGAAATAATTTGGTATTTCTCCCAAAACATATATCAGTAGATTAAGGATGTGATTAAAAGAGTGCGAACATAATAGAAAGGAGTGTGAATTGCATGCTGAACTCCAAAGTTTCGAAGGACTATATTTAGTGTATATGCGTATATGGGGCAAATATGGAGGGAAAGAACTTTATACAACAGCCTGGAGTACATTTTGAGGAATACATCAATTATTCAAAAGAGAATAAAGAATAGAATATCACAAAAATATACATATACCGATAAAATAAACTAAGTCATGGAAAATAGCTTATCTAAATACATCATTCTAACAGAAGAAAACATGGCCAAAGAGCATATCTGCTGTGCATTCTCTGACAAAAAATGCGCAGCAGGTTATGAGTTGAAAAAAGAATGGCTAACAAAGGAATTTGCAAATGGTTATGTTTTCAGACGGCTTGACGCACGAGCCAAAGTCTTTATAGAATACGTTCCTGCTGAGTATGCATGGCTTCCGGTTACTGCTCCCAATTATTTAATGGTGAATTGTTTTTGGGTTTCAGGCCAGTATAAAGGGCAAGGGCATGGATATAATTTGCTTCAGTTTGTGATTGAAGATGCAAAAAAGCAACAGAAGGATGGATTGGTTACTGTTGTAGGTACAAAAAAGAATCATTTTATGAGTGATACGAAATGGTTACTGCAACATGGCTTTGAGGAAGTAGAAAAACTTCCAAATGGATTTTCATTGTTAGTAATGAATTTTCATGAGAATAGTGCAGTTCCGTATTTTAATGATTGCGTTAAAAGTGGAGAATGTCCCGACAAACAGGGAATGGTGGCTTATTATTCCAATCGTTGCCCATATACGGATTATTATGTAGATGGTATGTTGCGTGTTCTTGCTCAAGAAAAAAATATTCCCTTAAAAGTGATTAAATTAGAAACAAGAGAGCAAGCACAAAACTCTCCTACACCAGCTACTATCTTTTCTCTTTTTTGTAATGGGAAATTTGTAACAACGGATTTAAGTGTATGTACAGAAACTAAATTTGTTAAGCTGATAAATTTGTAAATGAAAGAGTTTATTGGTGGTATTTTAGTACAAATAGAGGTTTGAATTGAATAGAGCCAACATATCCCGATTTCAGCTTGCCATATTATCTGTCCGTACGTCGTGTCGGTCGCAGTGAGCACTACAATTCTTTTTCAAATCAAAAGTTGTTCGGTCGCTTGTTTCCATGTGTATTTTTCTTGTGACAAGTCGCGGAAAATACACATGGAAAGCGTAGCGTTAGCGCCTGTGACAAAAAGGTTTTGATTTACCTTTGATTATAGGGAATCTGCTGTAACCATTCTGTTTTTGAGAAGAATATTAATTTCAGACTTACGTTATATTAAAAAAAATCTCAAAAAGAGATTAAAAGCACCTCAAGCTATTTTATTCGACTTGATTTCTACCATGCTTTTACCCGAACATTTTATCTGCAAAACAGTCTCTCCATAACCATAAGATGTTTTAACTCTCAGTTTAATTGAGCACCTCTGAATAGGTTTAAATGGGAATATCTTTTAAGTATACGTTTATGAGTAAACTAGTTAATATTCCCAGCTTCAGGAAATCCTGGCTTACCAATACCCCGTTTCATTAAGGTTTTCAATTCTGATAGATATTGAAGGTATATATACCTGGGATTAGTACAATGTTTTTTGCATAAGGAAGCTGCCATTCCTACTACTTCTCCCATCATACCGCCAGTTCTCATTACTCGTACCGTTCCTAATGCAATATGAGTTACGCTTATATTTCGACCTGCCATAAATAAGTTTTCAATATTTCGGGAATATAGGCAGCGGTATGGAACCGCATATGGTTTTATGTCTTGTACATCGCAATAGGAAAGAAACGGTGCTTCTTTTATTCCGGGTATCGGTTTGGGATAATGGAGATCTATTCCCCAAGTCGTGGTAAATGTTGCATCTTCATACTGGATATTATTTAAGATGTCTTGTTCTCGTAAGACAAGGTCGCCCATCAAACGTCGTGATTCCCTTTTGCCTCCTATGTAGGCTACCCATGTCAATTCTTTTCTTGCAAATTGCTCTTTCATTTTACTCTTGTTTTTCAGAAAATCCCAATTACCATAGATTGCGCGGAGGGCATAATCCCGGATAGATTCAATTTCTGTTATCTGATTATCATTTAGACCAACTTCCCAATCCCAATCTCCGCGAGTAATGGGAATGCAGGTTGTATCATTAAATTGAATAGCCCAAGGACAATTTGGAAAGACAGAAATGTCTTGTGTATCTTCTGCATACCATTGCACCGAAGTTCCCATTACCAACTGGTCGGCTATTAGAGGGGCTCTGAGTTCACCTGTTTCGGCTTTACTTTCTCTTCCCATACGATAGTCTGCTCCGGCTAGAAAACCGATTTCTCCATCTCCGGTACAATCTGAAAACAATTGTCCTTTAAATATGTACTCTTTTCCAGATTCAATATTTTTCCCGATGATTGCGATGATTTTATTCCCTTTTATTTGAACATCAATCGCTTGTGTATTTAGAAACAGATTCAAGTTTTTTTCATTTTGCAATAACTCAAGTTTTTTATTATCTTCATAAATAAAAGAAGGTCCTGCATTATGTATTTTTCTTGCTGGTTCTTGTCGTAAAATTTTCATTATTTGTTTACTTCTAAGAGATGAAGTATCTTGTTGGGCTTCCCAATCATTCCAATATCCGACAGGACCTAGTTCATCTACGAGATTCCCTAATTGGGGATAAGGTTGTTGGGTTATTAACCCTGAAAGCCCGACTCGAACTTCCGAACTGTTATTTCCACCCAAAACCGGACGATTTTGAATCAAAGCCACCTTGCATCCAAGGCGGGCAGCACTGATGGCAGCGCAACAACCTGCTATTCCGCCACCGACAACAACCAAGTCGTATTCTCCTCCATCCTCTGGAATTATAGGCTCTTCCGACATATTACGGCGAAAATCTGCTAATTCATTTCCACTATCAGGAAGCAACATGTTCATATCCGAAGTGAGGAAAACTGCATCACATCGACCGTCAAAACCAGTCAAGTCCTGAAGTTCAATTTTATTTTCGCCTGCTTTTAGTGTGATAATCCCACCATTCTGCCAATGCCACTCAGCTTTTTCTGTTCCAAATGTTTTTTCCAATGCTTTTCCATTCAATAATACTTTGAAACGTCCGGGAGCGGCTGTCTGATCCCATTTCTTAATCCAATTTCGCGTTCTGACCCAAATTCGGTATTTTCCCTTATTCTCAATTTGAAACTTTGTTGAAGCATTTTTTACGGGTATACCCAATCCGTGTGCTAACAAATAAGAAGAACCCATTTGTTTCATAGATTGATTATCCAATACCCATCCACCTTTATTATCAAAACTTTCGGCTTCAATAAATATATTGTCAGCCTTTAATGACCAAGATATACTCAGCAATAAAATCATCCACAATAATTTCATAAGGATTTTTATTTATATAATTATACAAATAGTACCACGTAGAATAAGATGTTTCATGGAAAAACCATTTTGTTTCTAATTGTAATTTGAATGTCATTTTTTCTGTCTACATTGACCTTCTCATCCAAATATCCGGATTTGCAGAAAACAAGTACGTCGTCTTCTGGTGCATCTATAAAGTATTTGCCATTTTGATCAGTTACACCTATTACCTGCTGTTGTGCTGTAGAGTAGATTTCTACTTTATCTACAGGTGTAGCCTGCACATCTCGCACCACGCCTTTGATATGTATAATGTTTCCTTTACCTATTTCTTCGGGGAGCTGTTCTTTGATAGAGCAAGGGCTAACAGCCATATTTTGCCCTATGCTAATAGTCTGCTTTAATAGTATATGGTCTGAGGCATCGCCTATCATTATTTCAAAGCTACCAGGTTCTACCATTGTCTTTCCTGCTTCATCGGTAAGGGCTAAGTCTTGAACTGCAAAGTGCAGAGGAACTCGGGTTGTCTCGCCAGGTTCCAATGCTACTTTATTAAATGCTTTCAACTGTTTGACTGGAGTAGATATGGAACTGAAAACATCTCTTACATAAAGTTGCGGTACGGCTTTTCCTGCCCAACGACCAGTATTTTTCACAGTCACAAAAACTTTTATAGAATCTACGGATTGTTGTATCTGCATATCTGTATAATTGAAAGTAGTATAAGTTAATCCATGCCCGAAAGCCCATAGAGGACCTGGAGAAGAGAATACATAGTCTCGTCCAGGTTGTTCATAACTTCCAGGCTTATGGTAAAATCCTCGATCTGTAGGCAAATGGTTATAATAGGCAGGCAGGTGGCCGCTACTTTGAGGAAATGATACGGTCAGATGCCCGGACGGGTTTGTCTTTCCGAAAAGTATATTAGCGATGGAACTTCCTTCTTGTTCTCCTGCATACCATTGTATAAGAATAGCAGGTATGTGTTTTTTTTCCCATGCTATAGAAAAGGGCTTGCCTGTTACCAGAACCAAAATGACCGGTTTTCCAGTGGCATGAATAGCTTTTATTAGCTTTCCTTGGGCACCGGTCAAAGCAAGGTCTGCAAGGTCAAAACCCTCTCCACAATTGGTTTCGTTGTAGTCTCTTGCCAATGAAGCACTGGAACTGCCACAGAATAAAATGGCTACATCGCTCTGCCGGGCTGCTTCAACAGCAGATGCAATGTGTATGGTATCTAAAGACATCATACTACATCCTTGTGCATAGCGTATTTGTATGCCAAATGGTTCTGTCAGTTTGCGTATACCTTCCAATGGAGTGACACCATCTTTGTTTGTGCGGCTCCAGGTATAATCTCCGAATTGCACCTGGTCTGCGTTCGGACCGATGACGGCAATGGAGTTCAATTCAGACAAATTCAACGGAAGCAATCCTTTGTCATTTTTTAAAAGGACGGTAGATTCATCGGCTATTTGCCGTGCTACCCGGATATTTTCCCGTGAGTGCAAGGATTGTGCTTCATATTTCTCTCCATAGGGATCTTCAAAGAGTCCCATACGGAACTTGGCTAATAAAACTCTGCTTACAGCTTTATCAATAAGCTTTTCATCTATTTTCTTTTCTTTGACCATTGCAATTAGATGTGGGAAGCATTCGCTAGAGGCCTCTACATCCAATCCCGCAGAAATGGCTTGTATAGCAGCTTCAGTCTGGCTGGATGCGGTATGCTGGAAAGTATGGAGCATGTCTATAGCTCCCCAGTCAGAATATACATATCCCTGAAAGCTCCAGCGGTTACGCAGGATTTCAGTGAGTAGATAATATGAAGATGAATTTGGAACGCGATTCCATGAATTGTAAGCAGACATCACTGCTTGTATTGGAAGAGAAGTTATGACTTTTTTGAATGGCTGGAGATAGACATCGTGTAGTTCTCCTATGCCGCAATGAACGGAGGCAAGATTGAGTCCACCCAGTGGATTACCATGTGCCCCATAATGTTTCAGCATAGGAGATATTCCATTGTCTAGATAGCCTTTAGCTTCTTTATAGGCAAAAATACCATTTAGATAAGGATCTTCTCCATAACTTTCTTCTATACGCCCCCATCTTAAATCCCGCACCACATCTATGCAGGGTGCTAAGATCTGGTTGATACCCTGATAGTGTAGTTCCTTGGAGATCTCTGTGGCACGCAGGTAGGCTAACTCCGGATTAAAAGTGGAGGCCAGTGCAATATTTTGTGGGTAAATGGTAGACCCTTCATGCACTGAACCATGCAATGCTTCGGCAACAGTAAATATAGGAATTCCAAGTCGGGTATGGTTTAGCATATATTCTTGTATATGCCGCATGTGTCGGTGACAGTTTTCTCCAATTAGCGGAAAACCCTCCACAAATCCCCAGCATAAGTCACCTACAAATTCCTGTAACTTGCTTTTATTAAGCTCTTGTTCTTCAAAAATATTCCAAGAATGTATGTGACGTATTTGGGCTATTTTTTCTTCTAATGTCATCCGCTGCAGGAGATCTGCTGTGCGTTCTTCGGGTGAGAGTGAAGGATTTTTATATGGCTGTGCCTGTAGGGATGGCATAACCATCCCACAGAGCAACAATGCCAGTGTTAATAAATGATATAAAAAAGTCGGTTTCATAGTTTGTTGTTCTATTTGGCAAAGGCATGCCTATAACCTTGTATTTTGTTCCACGCCCCTCGGGTAAAGTCGGGTATTTCTACGGGGACCGAACCGTTTTCAATGGAAAGTTTGGTCAGCGGGATGAGTGAGCACCACTCTGCGAGGTCATAGACATCCATATCCAAAGGTAAGCCATTATGAAGACAATAAATAAGCCGTGAATCCATAATGAAATCCATTCCCCCATGTCCACCTACTTCCTTAGCTCTTTTTTCCATCTCTTTGATGATGGGGTCTTTATATTGCTCCATCAACCTACTTTTAACAGCGTCGGGCATGTATTCGTGAGCAGTGAAAGTTTGTCCGTTGGTAATACTTTCAGGTAGGTCTTTGCTTTCGAGAGCATATCCTTCCAGCGGATATTTATCTGCAAATCCCCGTGTTCCGGATAATTGATATAAACGGCTATAAGGCCGGGGTGAAGCGACATTGTGTTCAATTTGAATAGTTTTACCTTTTTCTGTACGTATCAGAGTGAGTGTAACTTCACCGTTTTGGAATTTTTTGGCATCTTCCGTTCTTCCGCACTTCTTTAAATAATCGGGAAGAGAAACGGGGTTACTGTCCATTGCCACTAGATATTTCATACGATCACCTCGATGAATATTCAGCAATTGACATGCTGGGCCCATTCCATGGGTAGGGTATACATCTCCTCTATGTCTCATGTTATACTGCATACGCCAATCTGCATTATAATCTGGCCAGATGTCATGCAGGCAATGGTTATATGCTCCTTTCACATGGGTAATATCTCCAAAAAGCCCTTGTTGTGCCATGTTTAGAGTGGTAATTTCGAAGAAATCATAAACACAGTTTTCCAGCATCATACAGTGTTTGCGGGTGTGTTCTGCCGTATCTATCACTTTCCAAATCTCTTCCAGGGACATAGCGGCAGGAACTTCACAGGCTACGTGTTTCCCATGCTCCATAGCATAAATCATCATAGGTGCATGGTGAGTCCAGTCGGTAGCTATGTATATCAGGTCTATGTCATCTCGTTCACATAATTGTTTCCAGGTATTTTCACTGCCGTAGTAGGCTGTCGCTTCGGGTATGCCAGCGCGGTTTAGCATATGCTGGCAACTATCTACTCGAAACTGGTGTAAATCGCACAATGCTTTTATCTGAATTCCTTTTTGATAGGTAAAGCGTCGGATCGCTTCAGTGCCTCGTGCGCCCAAACCAATGAATCCGATGCGTACGGTCTCAATTGGTTCGCATGCCAGTCCCACCACATCAGTCTGTCCTGCAGGGCGAAGTGGAGCAGGAACTTTTATTTGCCTTTCTGTTTCAGTTGTTTTTGAAGCAAAGGTGCATGCTGAGAGATTAGCCAAAAGGCAGCCAGTCATTAATATCATGTAAAAAATGTGTCTTGCTTTCATAGAATATTTTTTATAGGGGAATTACTTACTAAGTTTTAGTTAAAATATCAATAACCAGGATTTTGAATAACAAATCCTTTGCCGTCATTGATCGCAGAGAGTGGTAGTGGATACAATTCTTTGTTCTTGCTAGCATAAACTGTACCTTTTACAGTTTCGGCATGTTCTACAAATTTGTTAAAACGAATCAAATCTGCACGATATTGTCCATTCTCACACCATAATTCATGACTTCGTTCTTTTAAAAGTATCTCTATGAATTTTTCTTCTGTAGTGATGTCCTTGCTGTTGATTTCATCCAAATTGGCTCTATTACGTATTGTATTAATATAGGATATTGCTTCCTCTTTGTCCGTTTCGGATGATGCTGGTTTCAAATAGAGCGCTTCTGCTAATGTTAGATATACGTCTGCCAGACGGTATATAATTGGGTCAATATTGCTTTTTCCACCATTGCCAGTGACATTAATGTCATAGCCGTATTTCAGTGGGATAGGTCCTAATTCAAGATGTAAACCGGGATTTTCACGATTTATGATACTTCCATCTTGAGCTTTATAAGAGGTTACCAAATAAGTCTTACGGACATCATTTACTTCAAAACTGTCATAAAAATACCAAGTGCTGTTTACACATTCGTATCCGCTTGTCATACCATGATCTGCAAAATCAGTGGGCAGCACGAACATATGCCAGTCATTCCAACTTACCGCTTCCGTGTTGACTGGTATTGCCCATATTATCTCTGCATTACCTTTTCCTTGTCCACCAATTTCAAACATTTGAGTATAGCTCGTTGATAATCGGTAGCCGTAGGATGGTGCCATTAGTTTTCGGGCTATTTCTTCAATTTTCGTATAATATTCTTTGTTTTCCGGACTCTCGTGCAGATAGAGTCTGATAAGCAGCATGTTGGCAAGTCCTTGACTGAATCTTCCGTATTCAGCTTCCGTAGGAGTAGGCAAATAGGTTGCGGCAAAGATTAAATCATCTTCTATGAACTTGACCATTTCTTCTTTGGAGAGGCGTGCCAAAGGCTTTTCTACTGTCGGATTATTCAATACTTCTATGGGAGCTATAACTAAAGGACCGAACATATCATACAAGGTATAAGCTATCAGTCCGCGTGCACATCTTATTTCTGCTTCATAATATTGTTTTTTTTCTGCACTTAAGAAGTTGCATGCTTCAATTTGAGCAAGTACAGAGGTACAACGACTGATATCATTGAGCCAACCGTCACTATATGCATCGGTATCGGTATAATAAAAACGGGTAAGGTCTGCAGTGGTTGAGAAATAGTTCAATTCAGATACATCTTTTAAAAAACCAGACTTGCAGGACAAGATTTCTGTAGTAAGGTCATTTACTACAGTAACTCCGCGCTCACTGGTTGAGAATAGTCCGTCAAACCAGCTAGAACGTACAGAGTAATAGCACGAATTGACCATTGATTGAATATCTGTTTCCGTTTGTGGAAAATTGGAAGGGTTAATGTCAGAGTAGTCTACTGGATCAAGGTCAATGCAGCTGTTTAAAGATATTCCTCCTGTTAGAGCAGCTGCTAATATCAATAATTTACATATTTTTTTCATAAGGGCATTTTTTATGATTAGAATGAAACGTCTACACCAAAACTGAAAGTACGTGCGTTGGGATAGGCTGCCGCATATGCATCTGTTTCAGGATCAAGACCATTATAAGGCGTGATAACAAATACGTTGTTAACGGAAGCATGGAAACGTACATTGTTCAATATTTTACTTTTTGTTAATATTGACTTGGGAAGTGTGTATCCGAGGCTGATGTTCTGCAGACGGATAAACCAAGCCTTTTGATAGAAGAAGTCTCCTGCTGTATACTTTGTTCCACTTGTATAGTAAGAACTGGGACGTGTTGTTGACGGATTGTCAAAAGTCCATCTATCTTTAATTATTCGTAGCATATTAGATCCGTTTTGAGCAATATTTCCGCCATTCAAACCAAAGTCCATTTCTGTAGGATCTTGCATGATTCTGTCGAACATTCCATTGAACATTATATTAAGGTCAAAGCCTTTGTATTTAAATGTATTGGTCATGCTTGCCATCCAACCTGGATCTTGTGTACCAATGAGTTGAGTATCGGCTTCATCTATGGTACCATCGGCGTGTCCTAATAACATGAAACGTCCATTCTGATCTACTTTGGGATTACCATTCTCATCGCGTACATAGCCATCAAGGTCTTTGATTACAATTTGTCCAGGACGTAAATCGGGTTGCGCTGCAGGAGCTTTTTCTCCTATCTGCATGATATGATCAGCTCGACGGGCATATATGGCTCTAATCGGATCTTTCTCTTTCTCATACACATTTGGTTTCCAGTCTGGAGTACGCTCTTTCCACCGGTCTTCATATTTAGTATAAGTCAGTGAGGTTTCCCAAAAAAAATTGTTAGTTATGATATTGCGGCTATTCAAGGTAATCTCAACACCGCGACTTTGCGTTTTGCCTACATTAGCCATTATTTGTTTTACTTCTTGGTATGAATTTAGAGGCTTGTAGTTCAGCAAATCCGAAATCACTCTTTGGTAAAGTTCCACTGAACCTGTGATACGGCTTTTTAGAAAACCGAAGTCTAATCCAAGATTCCATTCCGTAGTTGTTTCCCATTTTAAATCAGGGTTTTCTAGACGGCTTTTCATCACACCGCTTATTGTTTTGTACTCTGAATTTATCCAACTGCCTTGTGCTCCATAGCTAGCGAAAGCATTAGTGCTGATGTCTGCATTTCCAGTCTGTCCCCAACTGAGACGTAGTTTGAGATTAGATAGCCAATTAATGTTTTTCATAAAGTCTTCTTCACTCAAAGTCCATCCTGCGGCTACAGATGGAAAATATCCCCATTTATTATTTTTTGCAAATACACTGGCTCCATCGGCACGTAGAGTCGCAGTTAATAAGTAGCGGTTTTTTAGGATATATCCTGCGCGAAAAAAGTAAGACATCATTTTATTTTCGGTAGAGGTTGATTTAGTAATTTTGGTACCTGTACCAGCGTCCATATTGTTCCACAGAAATGCGTCTGTAATGAAATTATTGTTACCTAATTCTGAAGCGTCATAATTGAATTTTTCATAGGAGGTACCTGCCAGTAAGTTGACATTATGTATGTCGTTAAAAGTACGTTGATAAGTAGCGGTTGCCTCCATGAGATACTGATTGTTAGCAGTATTGTAGATATAAGCTACACCATTGAGGTTTTTCCCATTTAAGGTGCTGCGAGGCTGGTAAGTCTTACGGTCTATATTGGCATGGTCCAAACCGGCATTGACGCGTAGTGTCAATCCTGATAAAGGGGTTGCTTCAATGAAAATATTTCCTAAAAGACGATCTGTACGTCCTTTGTCCGTGTTGTTCAGTAAAGAGTATGGATTAGGCTGTTGTCCCAATAATGGATTTATGGGATAAGTATCAGTTTCTTTGTCATATGCTTGAATATTGGGTCCCATTTGTATAGCAGAACGAATGATACCGGAATTTTCAAATTTTCCGGAGCCTAATTGCGTGTTGTCATTATCAATGCGTGTTAATGTTAGATTTAGACCTGCCTTGAATATGTTCAAAAACTTTTGGTCAATGTTTGCTTTGGCGGTATAACGGGTCATACCGGAATTTTTGACGATACCTTGATGATTGTAGTAATTGAACGACACCATATATTGTGTGCTTTCACTTCCACCCTGCAGGTTAATATTATGTTCATGTATTTGTCCGTCGCGCGTAATCAAGCCTAACCAGTCTGTGCCAGGGCCTGCATTCTTAATATCACTATCTTGATAGGGGCGTGAATAGTCAATTCCATTGACCGGATTGGCCTGGGCTTCTTCCAAAGTTCTGTTTCCCCATGGACTGACGTTGTTGGTCCATAACCAATGTTCCCATGTAGTATTGTTTTTCTCTATCATCCACTCTTGTAGAGACAGAAGGTCATAATTGTCTGTGTATTTTTGGAAAGAATAGTTGTATGAATAACTTATTCGAGCCTTTCCTTCCTTCCCTCTTTTTGTGGTGATAATTACAACACCATTGGCTGCACGTGCACCATAGATGGAGGTGGCGCTTGCATCTTTCAGCACTTCAATAGATTCTACATCATTGGGATTCAGAAAGTTCAGAATTCCTTGTGTTCCGGGATCCATTTTGGCATCTCCGCCCGAGGCCTGATCTAGTTTGGCTATGGGGAAACCGTCCACAATGTACAGTGGGTCGTTGCTGGCATTGACGGAACCTGCACCACGAACTAAAATGTCTAACCCTCCACCGGGCTGTGCGCTATTTTGACGGATGTATAATCCTGCAGCTTTGCCTTCGAGCGCATGACCAATTGAAGAAACACCATTCAGGCTTAGGTCATCTCCTTTTACACTGGAGACAGAGCCTGTTAAATCGCGCTTTTTTACTGTACCGTATCCTACAACTACTACATCGTCCAACATTTTGCTATCCTCTTCCATAATAATCCGTTGGAAATTATTGCCTTTCAGAGTAACTTCTTGAGTGGTGTATCCTATGTAAGAAACAACTATTGTGCTTTTGGCTGGTACTTTCAAGGAATAGTTACCATCTATATCTGTAATACAGCCTAAATTACTGCCTTTAACGAGGATATTTGCACCGATAACGGGGATGCCATTTTTATCTGTTACTTGCCCCTTGATTTCTACCATCTTGTCAGATTGTAATGAAGTGCTATTTTGTTTTTGGATTAGAAGAATTCGTTTTTCGGAGATTGTATAGGTTATATTTGTATTTTTTAAAGCTTGTTCTAAGGCTGCATTAATAGATACGTTCTGTACATTGACAGTGATGTGTTGCTGTACATCTACTTGTTGTTGTTCATAAAAGAATTTGAAATCTGTCTGAAGTTCAATACTTTGAATAAATGCAGACAAAGGCTTATCAGTTAAATTGATATTAACACTTACACTTTGTGCATGAGCAGCACAAGGAGATAAGCTTGCAATAAATAGCAATAGAAAATAATAAAGTCTTGTGGGGGACTTTATCAGAGCATTCTGTAGCCAGTATGTTCTCATAATGGATTAGATTTTAGTTAATAATAATTTTTCTCTTTAAATATTTTAATTCCTATTATTATAGAGCCAAAGCAATATAAAATTACTCATTAATGGAACTTAAAAATAACATTTGTTAACTTATTTATCCTAAAGACATATTGTTAAAAAAAGCTCTTTTTTATTGCGAATAATATAGAAATATTTATTTTTGTCAAATCTTTAATATTTTAATCCCTTTTTGAATAAACCTATTTGATAATTTGGCTTAATATAATGTCTATGAATAGCTACGCTTGAAAAGGAGGGATAAATGGAAGAACATATTCTCTTTTCCAAAATACAGCAGGGAGATGCTGGTGCCTTTGAATGGTTGTATAAAAAGTATCACCCTAGAATGTATGTCTTTTGTTATGGACTCTTACATGATAGTGATAAGGCGAAAGATATTGCTCAGGAATGCTTTGTTGCTTTTTGGGAATATCGTACTCGTATTGATGCTCCAAAGGCTATAAGTACTTATTTGTTTTGTATTATGAAGAATCTTTGTATGAAGCAAATACGTCGGGATGCTATATTGGACAATTTTTCTAAAATAGAAACGATGCATCTACGGGAATTGGAGCTTGCCAGCTATGCGGATGAGCATAATATCCTAAATGATTTATATTTTGAGGAATTGAATAATAAATATTTAGATGCACTTGAAAAATTGCCCAAACAATGTCAGACTATTTTCAGGATGAATAGAAATCAAGGTATGCGAAGCGATGAGATAGCCAGTGTGTTGAAGTTATCCGTACGCACTGTTGAAAATCAACTTTACAGAGGTCTTAAATTGATAAGGCAATCATTGGATGATTATTTGACTATATTGATTCTTTTATTTGTCGATAACTTATTTAAATGACGTGCACAATGGTGATAGATGAAGATTATTTCATAAAATATTTGAAAAATGAATTAACAGAGGAAGAAACTAGACGCTTAATCGCTTGGGTGAAAGAAAAAAAAGAAAATCAGGACTTCCTTTTTTCATTGAAAGACTCTTATGTGTATCTTAATTATGAAAGCGATTGCAAAGGAGTGAATACAGAACATGAATGGCAGAAATTTGCTCAAAAAGTTGGTTTGTCTTGCCAAAAGAGTGTGCTTCCCAAAAAGAATTTGTCATGGAAGCGTTTTCTGTTTTATGCCGCTGCTATTATAATTGTTGCCTTTACGGGTTGGCAGGCCAATTTTTATTATTCTGAGATTATGTCAGTGGATAAGAAGATAACTTTGGAAACAGAAGTAGGGCAGCAGGCTAGAGCAGTATTGCCGGATGGTTCTATAGTGCTGTTGAATGCTTGTTCCAAATTGACTTATTCTTTGGGAGAATGGTTAAATGCACGTAGTGTACAGTTGGATGGTGAGGCTATATTTGATGTGAAGCATAGGGATAATGAACCGTTTTATGTACGTACCCGTCATTATAATATCCGCGTTTTAGGAACTAATTTTAATGTGCTTTCTTATCCAAAAGAACCTAAGGATATTGTGACTTTAAAACATGGGAAGGTAGAAATTGATGTGGAAGGTATTGCAGATAATATTACATTGAAACCCGGAGATAGTTTTATCTATAATAATCTTTCCGAAACTTACAAGATCGAAAAGCGCCCGTTGAATCAGATATACGCTTGGGAACATAGGGAAATTGTTTTTGAAGGGCATACATTGGAAGATAAAAAAGCAGAATTATCCCGACATTTTGGTTATCAATTTCAAATAGCATCAGAACTGCAACAGCTTAGTTTTAAAGCAACCTTGCGTGATGAAAGTTTGAATGAGTTTCTATCACTGTTATGCAGCGTAGCTCCACAATTATCCTACAGTATAGATGTAGATAATAAGGTTATTCGGTTAACAAAGTTGGAAAAATGAACAAGGTAAGTGTTGCTTTTATAGGTATGGGGTATCGTGGTAAACAACTATTTCGATTATTGCGGAATATACCTTTCTTTCAGATACTGGCAGTTGCTGATCCAGGAGTGGAACCGTCTGAACTGCCTGATATTTCTTGCTATAATCATGGAGAGAATTCCAGTCTTGAAATGTTGGAGAAGCATCATCCGGAGTTGGTGTTCATTGCTTCTCCCTGGCAATATCATGTGCAGCACGCCTTGCTATGTGTGGAGCATGGATGTCATGTGGCTTTGGAGGTTAAGGGCGGACTTTGTCTGGATGAGTATGCCCCGCTGATTGAGTCGGCAGAACGTCGTGGCTGTCATGTATATCCTTTGGAAAACACACTTTTTACACGTGAGAATCTTGCAGTTTTCAATATGGTGAATGAAGGATTGCTGGGTGAGATTGTTTTTATGCGTGGTGGATATCGGCATGACTTGCGTCGATTGCTGTTGGATGATGCGGGTAATATTGGTAATCGTGAAAAAACGGAAAGTGTTTGGAGAGGTAAATATTATCTGGAAGAAAATGGAGACCTTTATCCGACACACGGACTGGCTCCTCTTTGTATGATTGCCGGCATTAATAGAAAAGACAGGATTAAATATCTGACATCGTTTTCATCCAAATCTGCCGGAATGCTGCAACGGATTAAGGAACTGGGTGGAAATACAGATGTCAAGGTATGTATGGGAGATGTTATTGTAACTCAATTGGAAACAGAAGGAGGTATCATTATCTCCTTAGTCCATGATACGACTTTGCCTCGTCCTCGCAGTTTGGATTTTGAAATACAGGGGACAAAAGGAATTTGGCAAGGAGACAGGCGTTCTATTTATATAGAAGGGATCAGTCCTGATGAGGAATGGGAAGATGATCGCTCCTATATTAGCAATTATAACCATTTTTATTGGTGTCGGTGGGGACAAGAGGCGTTAAAATTGGATAGGCACCACAGTGGAATGGATTACGTTATGCTGAAAGCTTTGGAGGCGGATTTGAAAAATCAAATTCTCTTTCCTATAACTCTTAAAGATTTGGCTTTATGGACTTCTATTACTCCTTGGTCTAAAATATCTATCCGCGAAAAACGGACAATCTGCCTGTTGGATTGACATAAGAAAATGATTTTTCTCTGATGAAAATTGATAGGAAATGAATACTTAGTCATAATTTCTATTATAGGGATATTCAGTAAATGCCCTTAAAAAGCAAGATGGCATATGAAGATAATAGAGCATAACCACTTCATATGCCATTATTACGGTTTAACTGAACCATGTAAACCAGCGCATTTAAGGCATAAAAAAAGAGAGTTACTTTAGTGTAACTCTCTGATTTTCAAGTGATCCGCCTGGGGCTCGAACCCAGGACCCCAACATTAAAAGTGTTGTGCTCTACCTGCTGAGCTAGCGAATCAATCCTTATTGCTGTTAAGCGGGTGCAAAGATATGGACTTTATATTTAATATGCAAGACTTATAACGAAAAAAGTTTGCATTATTTTAGTTGTTTATTTCTTTTGTTTGATTATCAGTTGATTCTGTCTTATGAATATTTTCTCTGTTGATAATGAAACGTTGATAGTAGGAGAGCATCAGCGTTGTGAGCGGTAGTGCGATAATCATTCCCAACATTCCCATTAATGAACCCCATATGGAAAGTGATAATAGAATGATAGCAGGATTTAGTCCGGTAATTTTCCCCATAACACGTGGCACGATGAATCCGTCTTGGATGGTTTGCACTACAATGAATACTGCCATGGCTGAGGCGATGATTATCCAAAAATTATCGCCTGTGTCGGAGGCTTTCAGGATTGCTAGTATGATAGTAGGAACCAAACCGATGATTTGAAGATAAGGCACCATATTCAATGCCCCGATGAACAAACCGAGACCTATGGCTAATGGGAAGTCTATGATAAGAAAGCCTATGCTGAATAAAATGCCGACACATAAGGCTACGAATGCCTGTCCGCGGAAGTATCTGTTCATACCTACTTTTACGTCATTGAGTATGCCTACCACGAAAGAACGGTATTTCATAGGCACGAGATGCGTCCAACCTTCTGCGATGCTTTCGTAGTCTAATAAAATGAAGATAACGTATAGTAAGATAATGAATATGGTGAATACGCTGAATAATAAGTCAACGGAGTCCGATAATAAAGACCATAGGCGGGGAACTGCTTCTTTGAGCGCATCCAACAGGTTCTCTTTATTGAATAGTTCGGTTATAAATTTAACATCGATATTATCTCGTAAAAAATCGGAAAGAGAGGTGGGCACATTACTATTATATGTTCCGTGCGAAAAGTATTGGACCAATAAAGTCTGTACTCTGCCGCATTCTTGTATCATAGGGGGCACTAACAGATAAAAAGCTCCGGCACCCACAATCAGAAGTGTGAGTAATGCGCAGAATATGGAAACAATCCTATTTCTTAATTTTAGCTTGTATTGGAAAAATGTGACCAAAGGATATACCAGATAGGCAATAAGCCAAGCGATAAAGAAAGGTAATAGAACGCTGCTTAAACGCTTCAAAAGCATCAATATGCCGATAATGATAACTCCTAAAATGACACCGCGGATAAAACTGTCGAATGTAATCTTTTTACGTTCCATAGAATCCTGTATTAAATTTATTAATCGCTTGCAGTTTGCTGGTCTTCCTTTATCGCCCGTAAATAACACTCCCGGCACAAGGGTTCGTATTCGGCTGTTTCACCCAACAGAACTTGTTTGTCATTTTTTACAGTACGGTGAGAGAATGAAGCAAGCTGTCCGCATTTTACACAGATGGCATGAACCTTGGAAACTTCATCTGCAATGGCGCACAGCCCCGGCATGGGTCCGAAAGGATTACCGCGGAAATCCATATCCAATCCGGCTACGATTACACGTATGCCATTGTTGGCAAGCTGGTTGCATACATCAATCAGACCTTCGTCAAAGAATTGCGCTTCGTCGATGCCCACTACGTCTATTTCGGAAGTGAATAGCAGTATGCTTGCCGATGAGTCTATCGGCGTAGAGGATATGATGTTGCTGTCATGCGATACGACATCTGCTTCTGAGTAACGCGTGTCTATTGCCGGCTTATATATTTCTACACGTTGCTTGGCAAATTTGGCACGTTTCAAACGGCGTATCAGTTCCTCTGTCTTGCCGGAGAACATGGAGCCGCATATAACTTCAATTCTTCCTCTGCGTTTGGTTTCTTGTATGTGGTCTTCCGAAAATAATACCATATCTTTGAGTGTTATATTCAGTCGCAAAAGTAATGATTTTGTTCGCTTCCGGATATTTTTTCATTATTTATTTCTACATTTGTGCCATTAATACGGACAGGAAAAGGATATGCAAGCATTATTGAATGATATAGAACTGGATGTTCAGGAATTGAAATGTTTGATACAGTCGATGCTCACTGATACAAATCCTGTGTTGAGAATAGTTGCCAAAAGAAATATTCATCAGATGCAGGAGCGGTTGGATGCGCTGACAAAACTGTTGGACGACACTTTTGTGATAACTCCGGCGGAACATGTTGCTTCTGACATTGTGGAGAAAACAACTGAATCGGAAGTGATTTCCGAATCAGTTGCTGAAGTTCCGGTTGAGGCAACTCACGTTTCGGATATTGCAATACCTGCTTCTCAGATTCTTGCTGAACGTATTAAGCCGGCTACGGACTTGCAACATGCCATCAGTCTGAATGATTCGTTTCGTTTTACCCGTGAATTGTTTGCCGGAGATGCGACACGTATGAATGAGGTGGTGCGCCTTTGCGGTGGGGCTTCCTCTTTGGATGAGGCTATGTCTGTATTTATGTCAACTGTACAACCGGATGAGGAAAATGAGGCGGTTGCTGATTTTATAGAACTTCTCAAGAAGTATTTCAGTTAAAAAAGTTGCGGATATGGGAAAACTTTATGTAGTGCCTACGCCAGTAGGAAATTTGGAAGATATGACTTTTCGCGCTATCCGCATATTGAAGGAAGCGGATTTGGTGCTGGCAGAAGACACGCGTACTTCCGGAATATTGCTGAAGCATTTTGAGATAAAGAATGCGATGCAGTCTCACCATAAATTTAATGAACATAAAACAGTAGAAAGTGTTGTAAATAGAATAAAGGGTGGTGAGACTGTGGCGTTGATTTCAGATGCCGGTACTCCAGGTATTTCCGATCCGGGTTTTCTGGTGGTTCGCGAGTGTGTCCGCAACGGTATCGAAGTACAGTGCCTGCCGGGGGCTACTGCTTTTGTTCCGGCATTGGTGGCTTCCGGATTGCCCAACGAGAAGTTCTGCTTTGAGGGTTTTCTTCCTCAGAAGAAAGGTAGGATGACACGTCTGAAAGGTTTGGCGGAAGAATGCCGGACAATGGTTTTCTATGAATCTCCCCACCGTTTGGTAAAAGCACTGACGCAGTTTGCAGAATATTTCGGTTCGGAACGGCAGGCGTCCGTTTCCCGTGAAATATCCAAGATACATGAGGAGACGGTACGTGGTACTCTTACCGAATTGATAGAACATTTCACAGCCAACGAACCGCGTGGTGAGATAGTGATTGTAGTAGCAGGAATAGACGATTAAATAACTTCATTAACAAAACGTAAAACAAAAGCGTATGAAAAAGTTAGCAGTTTTGATTGTATGTACAGCCGTTATGGCTTCATGTGACAGCTTTTCAGGTGGTAGCAAAGATCAGTTGAAAGCTGAGAATGATTCTCTTTTAATGGAACTGACTCAGCGTAATGCTGAACTGGATGAAATGATGGGCACTTTCAATGATATTTCGGAAGGATTTCGTCAAATCAATGCGGCAGAAAGCCGTGTAGACTTGCAGCGTGGTGCAGTTGCAGAGGGTTCTCTGAATGCTAAACAGCAGATAGCCTCTGATATTGAATTCATCCGTAAGCAAATGGAAGAGAACAAAGAGCAGATTGCCAAGCTGCAATCTATGTTGAAAAACAGTAAGACCAACTCTTCTCAGTTAAAAAGAGCCGTTGAGTCTTTGACACAGGAACTGAATGCGAAAACCCAGCGTATCGAAGAGTTACAGGCCGAACTGGCTTCTAAGAATATCCGTATCCAGGAATTGGATGCCGCCGTTACGGATTTGAATGCTGTCAAGAGTGAATTGACTGCTGAGAATGAGGCAAAAGCCAAGACAGTGGCAGAACAGGATAAAGCGCTTAATACTGCATGGTTTGTATTCGGAACGAAGAAAGAACTGAAAGACCAAAAAATTCTGAGCGGTTCCGGATTATTTAAAAAAGGTTCGGTCTTGAAAGATGGTGATGTCAATAAGGATTATTTTACCCAGGTTGATATTCGTACTACCAAAGAAATCAAACTGTATTCCAAAGATGCCGATATTCTGACTACCCATCCTACCGGTTCTTATACCTTGGAAAAAGATGATAAAGATCAGTTGACATTGAAGATTACCAATCCGAAAGAATTCTGGAGCGTTTCCAAGTATCTGGTAATTCAAGTGAAATAGTTACTTGATTGATAATTGATAGGGCTGTTTCAAAAGTGCGTTTCGTTTGTAGGCCTGCTTTTGAAACAGCCTTTTTAGTATTCTTTTTTATGCTTTATAAAAATCTTTTTTTTGATTTGGACGATACGCTTTGGGCGTTCTCTCTCAATGCTCGTGATACCTATGAAGAAATGTACTGGAAGTATGGATACGATCGCTATTTCGATTCGTTCGAGCATTATTATTCACTTTATCAGCGTCGCAATCTGGATTTATGGGCAGAGTATGCAGATGGTAAAGTCACGAAAGAAGAGTTAAACCGTCAACGTTATCTTTATCCTTTGGAGGCTGTAGGAGCAGGTGACTCCACTTTGGCAAAGGCTTACGAAAGAGATGCTCTTACAATGATTCCTACCAAAAGCAAATTGATGCCACATGCGCGTGAAGTGCTGGAATATCTTTCGGGAAAATACAATTTGTACATTCTTTCAAATGGATTTAAAGAACTCCAAAGTCATAAAATGCGTTC
>CAUHML010000052.1 GCA_959606905.1 uncultured Bacteroides sp.
CTCAAGAAATCTCGGAAATGGTGAAGCCGGATAAAACGGTGAAAATACTGATTGTAGAAGATAACCCGGAAATGCGTAAAGTATTGACGCAGATTTTTGAACAGATATATGAGGTATATACGGCTGCCGACGGGCAGGAAGGATTGGAACGGGCTTCTTCGCTCCAACCGCAGATGATTGTAAGTGACATCATGATGCCTGTCATGTCCGGACTGGAAATGTGCGAGAAGTTGAAAAGTAATTTGCAGACCAGCCATATACCTGTTGTCTTGCTGACAGCCCGCAACCGGGAAGAACATACCTTGGAAGGCTTGCAGACAGGTGCGGATGATTATATCTCCAAACCTTTTAATATCAAGATATTGGTAGCCCGGTGCAACAATATCATCCAGACTCGTAAACTACTTCAACAACGGTTTGTTCGAAACGACGAACCTAAAGTGGAAGACCTTCCGTTTAATCCGATCGATAAAAAGATGTTGATGGATGCTACGGCGATTGTGGAATCTTATATTGATAACCCAGACTTTGACGTAGCTACTTTTGCACGAGAAATGTGTATGAGCAGAACGTTGCTTTTCACCAAATTGAAAGCATTGACCGGACAGACCCCGAATGACTTTATTTTATCTTTGAGACTGAAAAAAGCAACAGAAAAATTGCGGAATGACCCCAATGCCCTGATTGCTGATATAGCATTTGATTACGGTTTTTCTAATCCAAGTTATTTTATCCGGTGTTTTAAAAATGCTTATGATATTACTCCGGCTGCTTATAGACGGAAATATGCAAACTCTTAATTTATAGTGTTTTAGGTGCTTTCTACCTGACGAGATTTGTACTATTTGAACTTTTATACGGACGATTCTATTATTCGAAATCATTAATAATTGGGATTTTTGCGCTGTAATCATTCAAATTATTACATAGTATGAAAAACATCGTAATTAAATGGGCTGTGTTCCTGACAGCCTTTCTTATCTCTTTAGAGGTTAGTGCTCAAAACGTCAGAGTTTCTGGAGTGGTGACAGACGCACTTGGACCGATCCCCGGAGTTAATATCATGGAGGAGGGGACTACTAACGGTACAGTGACGGATGTAAATGGAAAATATTCAATCAGTGTCTCGGCTAAATCTACCCTTGTTTTTTCTTGTATAGGATATAAGGAACAAAAAATACGTGTCGGTACGAAAACGGTACTGAATGTGAATATGGTGGAAGAGTCGAAAATGCTCGATGAATTGGTGGTTGTCGGTTATGGAGTTCAGCGTAAGAGTGATGTGGCCACTTCGGTTGCTTCGGTCAAAGCGGATGAAATGAAAACATTTCCCGCCGGAAATGTGGCTGACATGTTACGTGGACGTGCCGCAGGTGTGAATGTAACGAGTAGTTCCGGACGACCGGGATCGACTCCTTCGATTACCATTCGTGGTTCCCGTTCTATCAGTGCAGACAATGCACCTTTATATATTATAGATGGTTCTCCTTCCAGTGCAACAGAGTTCAGTACGTTGAGTGCGGATGATATTGAATCGGTTGAAATCCTGAAAGATGCTGCGTCTCAGGCTATTTATGGTGCACGTGCCAGTGACGGTGTGGTACTGGTGACTACCAAGCGTGGTAAAGCCGGAAAAGTGGAAGTCAACTATAATGGCTATTTGGGTATTCAATCTCTCTGGAGAAATTTCGATTTCTACTCTCCCGAAGAATATATGCAGCTTCGTCGTGAAGCAAAGGCGCATGATAAAGGAATAATTGATGCGCGTGAGATTTCTATAGCCGAAGCGTTGGAAGACGAGGTGATGCAGCGGGTATGGGCCAGTGGAAAGTTTATCGACTGGGAAAAAGAAATGTTCAGAAATGCAATCTATCATAATCACGACGTCAGTGTACGTGGAGGAACAGAAAAAATCAAAGTATCGGCAGGTGCCAACTACTTTGACCAACAAGGAATGGTGGTTACCGGATCGGGGTATCAGAAGTTTTCTTTAAGACTGAATCTGGACTTTGAAATAGCCAAATGGATTAGTTTCGGTATCAATTCTTCTTATGCGATGACAAAACAAGATCGTGAGGATGGTAACTTTAATGATTTTATTACCAGTTCTCCATTGGCGGAGATATATGATGCGGATGGCAAGTATACAAAATATATCAACTCGGAAGGAAATTATAATCCTTTGTACCGTGCCGAACATTATGGACGTGAAGTAACCCGTGATAATTACCGTCTGAACTTTTTTATGGATGTGAAACCTTTCAAGGGATTCAATTATCGTCTGAATACTTCTGTTTATAATCAGACGTCTGAAGACGGTTCTTATAAAGATTCCCAATATCCGGGAGGCGGAGGAACGGCCGTTCTTGACGAATCGCGTACACAGAACTGGCTGGTTGAGAATATTGTGACCTATAAAGTGCCTATCCGCAACAAGAAACACCAGTTGACATTGACCGGCGTTCAGTCTGTCGACCATAATGGTTCGAAGTCTGTCGGGTACTCGGTTGAGAATCTTCCGGTGGATAAAGACTGGAACTTCATTTCTCAAGGTGAGTTTACAGGCAAGCCTCGTCGTCAGTTTAATGAAAATAACTTGGTGTCTTTCATGGCTCGGGCGCAATATTCGCTTTTAGATCGTTATTTGTTGAACGTGGCTATCCGCCGTGACGGTTCCAGCCGTTTCGGAAAAGAAAATAAATGGGGAACTTTCCCGTCGGCAGCTTTTGCCTGGCGTGTCAATCAGGAGAGTTTCCTAAGAGATGTGTCGTGGATTGATAACCTGAAACTGCGTGTGAGTTATGGTATTGTAGGTAATCAGAACGGTATCGGCAATTATACTACTTTGGGACTGGCTGATAATAAAGGATATGAGTTTGGAAATGTTTTTCAAATGGGATATTTGCCGGGCAAGGAACTGTCTAATCCAAACCTGAAATGGGAACAGTCTGCAACAGCTAACTTTGGTGTTGACTTTAGTTTCTTCAATGGGCGTCTGAATGGTACGGTTGAGTATTATAATACTCATACGAAGGATTTGTTGGTGAAACGTTCCCTGAATGCGTCACTCGGATATACTACCATGCTAGATAATCTGGGAAAGACGAAATCCAGTGGTATCGATCTTTCTTTAAATGGTGACGTGGTACGTACAAAGGAGTTTACCTGGACACTCGGAACTAATTTCAGCATGTATAAGAATGAAATTGTCCGTATTGACGATACTCTCGATGAGAACGGGAAACCGGCAAGTCAGGTAGCACAGGGGTGGATTATCGGAGAACCGATCAATGTATACTATGATTATCTGATAGATGGAATTTTTCAGTATGATGATTTTGATATCACTCGTGATGGTACGGGAAATCTGGTTTATACACTGAAAAACACCTATGATAGTGATAATGACGGTGTGGCCGACAGTCCGATTAATTACGGTGGCGCTATTGAACCGGGAATGGTCAAGGTGCGTGATAACAACGGGGATGGAAAGATTACAGCTGATGACAGGGTACCTATCCGTAAAGATCCGAAGTTTACACTCTCCCTTTCTTCTACATGGAACTGGAAAGGATTTGATCTGTTCATGGACTGGTATGGAGTTTCCGGCAGAAAGATTAAGAACGGTTATTTGTACGAGTATAATTCCGGTGGTTCTTTACGTGGAAAATTGAATGGGGTGAAGGTGGATTATTGGACTCCGTTCAATCCTTCGAACAAATTCCCACGTCCTTCTTATAGTGCGGACCCTGCATATTTGAGTGCCATTGCCATTCAGGATGCTTCTTATATCCGTTTACGCACCTTACAACTGGGATATACTTTCCCCACCCGACTATTGAAGAATACTCCGATTCATAAATTACGATTGTATGCAACAGCTACTAACTTGCTGACATTTACGGAGTTTAAATCTTATAGTCCCGAACTGACTCCAGGGTCTTATCCGGAGTCCAGACAATATGTGTTTGGTGTCAATGTTTCATTCTAAAATAAAGAATCCTTATGAAAAAGTTAATATATACAGCCTTTGTCATTTGCGGAATGTTGACCGCTTCCTGCTCGGATTTATTAAATCTGGAATCAAAAACAGACGTGACGAATAATTATCTGTTCACTACTCCCGAAGGGTTGAATACTGCCGTTACAGGATTGTATTCCCTGGCACGTGAATTGCCGGGTGGAGCGGATAATAACGAATCTAATCTGTACATCGTTACCATGTGTGACTTTAATACGGATATTGCCATACTTAGAGCAGGTGTTTCTACCTCAATCGGACGTTTGAATACAAGTTTTACTCCAAGTACTGGAGATGTCAATAAGTTCTGGAAACATCACTATGGGATTATCGGAAAAGCAAATGAAATTATTGTAGCGGCAGAAGCCTTGGGACTGGATGACAGCGATGTATTGCACGCATGGAGTGAAGCGAAATTCTTCAGAGGACGGAGCTATTTTGAACTTTGGAAACGCTTTGACCGCCTTTATCTGAACGTCACTCCAACCACTGTCGATAATCTGAAACGGGAGTATAAACCGGCTTCTCATGAAGAACTGATGACACTGATGACAACTGACTTGGATGATGCGATGAAAGGTCTGGACTGGTCACTTCCTCAAAATAACGGAAATGTATTGTATGGACGGGTAACGAAAGCGACTGCCAAACATGTCCGTGCACAGGTTGCCATGTGGGAATCGGATTGGGATACAGCCATTGAGGAATGTGAAGACATCTTTAAACAGGAGGGCATTTACTCAATGGAAAAGAAGGCCGAGAATGTATTTAATAGCGCAGATTTGAAATCCCCGGAAGTGTTGTGGAGTTTCCAATATTCACAAAACTTGGGTGGAGGAGGTTCCGGAACTCCGGTTGCCGGACATCGTATCTCTATTCAGACCACTACCCGAATCAATAAAATTGCAGGTTGTATCAATACGGCCGATCAGGGTGGATATGGTTGGGGACGTATTTATCCGAATACCTATTTATTGAGTTTGTATGATCAGGCTAAAGATACACGATACAATGAATTGTTTGTACACCGTTTCAAATACAATGATCCTACTTCTCCTAAATATGGCGAATTGATTCCCCTTGCGAAAAGTTCCAGTTATTGTGAGACGTTGCATTTCATGTCGAAAAAATACTTTGATCAGTGGACTATGGCCGATAATCCGGACCGGACAACGGGATTCAAGGATTTGATTGTCTATCGACTGGCTGAAACTTACTTAATGGCGGCAGAAGCGTATATGCGCCGTGACGGAGGAATGAGCACGGATGCTCTGCGCTGTTACAATAAAACATGGGAACGTGCCGGGAATGACAAATTTGCGGGACCTCTGACGCAAGATATTCTTTTGGATGAATATGCCCGTGAACTGAACTTCGAGGGAGTCCGTTGGCCTTTATTGAAACGTTTGGGGCTTTTGGGTGAAAGGGTGAAAGCGCATTATGGCGAGACGAAAGCTGAAAATCCTTATTTAGATAAAGATTATGCGGAATGTCGTACCAGTTTTGTAGTTGGAAAGCACGAATGTTGGCCTATCCCACAGGAGCAGATTGACTTGATGGGGAAAGAGAATTTTCCGCAGAATGAGAATTGGTATTAAGCGATTGATTATCTGTAAAACATGAATGAGTATGAAAAAAATAATATACCTGTTATTGATTTTAAATCTGGGGCTGCTTTCCTGTGTCGATGATGCGTCGGTACGTGTGATGCCTGAATTTAATTGTAAAGATACAAAAGTAAACTTGGCAAAAGCGGCGGGTTCTTTCGTTACATCGCTATTATATACTAATGTCGGTCAGGTTGTTGCTCAATATCAAGCGGAGTGGCTTTCTGTAGATGTAAACGCTAAAAGTGTAATATACACTGCCTTGACGCAGAATGACGGTGAGGATGCAAGGAGTACTGTCGTGAAACTGACTTGCGGTTCATATACAGTGGAAGTGACGGTTACACAGGATTCCAAAGAACCGGATCTTTCTTTGAAGGTAGGACAAAGTGTAGATGATGGTATCGGTATGATTTTCTGGGTGGATCCTTCGGACAAGATGGTAGGAAAAGCTGTATCTGTAAAACGTCAGGGAGGAAATCCTTTTGAGGCTTCTGTGATGTCTCATAATGCGCTTTCTACAGTGAATGGATATGCCAATACGGCTTTGTTTACTGCTCCTGCTGCAAATGATGCAGTGGCATACTGTCAGTCGTTGGGTGAGGGATGGTATCTGCCTGCACGTGATGAGTTATGGGAGTTGTTTGATGTTTACAACGGTATTGGACATGCTGACCCGGATTTTGCTTCGGTTGTACCTGATAAGTTGACGGAAGTTGAAAAAGCGGCACGTGCGGCATTTGATAAGATGTTGACCGATTTGCAGGGTGATGTGATAAACGAGGCTGCCGGTTCGGGCAATGGGGAAAGCTATTGGTCGAGTACGGAAAATGCAGCAGGGGATAAGGCTTATTGGGTACGTTTCGGAAAGTCTGGTGCTGATGCAGGAAATAAAACAGCTACCAACCGTTTTGTGAGATGTATGCGCACAATTGGTGATTATACTTATCCTGAAGAGCCGGCAACTCTGACGGTGGCTCCCAATCCTGTGACATTGGAAGGTGCTAACGAAGCGGAAGCAAATGTTACGTTGACATCCAATAAGAGTGTATTCAGTGTAGTGTTGGCAGATGATTCCTGGCTTTCATATACTATTTCAGGCACAACAGTTACGTTCAAGGCAAAATCAAAAAATACCACTGGTAATATTCGTACGACAATTGCTACAATAACAGCCGGTACTGGCGCAGCCGCAAAAGCAGTGGAGGTAACGGTGAATCAAAATGTAGCTGCCGAGGGAGACGCTTCCCTCGAATTGAGTACCAATACGGTGACTATTACGCCTGATGCGGTAGCAAAATCAGAGGTAATCACAATGATTTCTGATGAGACGGAATTTGCAATAAATATCACTGATGAATCTTGGGTGAAAGCGTATGTTGATGTAACAAGTAAAACTCTTTATTTTTGGACTTTATCTCCCAATCTGAATAGTTCTAGCCGGGTAACGACTGCTACGGTAATAGCCGGAAATGGAGCGAATGCACCTAAACAAGAGGTCACGATTACACAGAGAGGACTTTTAAGTTCCGAGTTTGCGGTGGGACAGGTAATTGCGGATAATGGATCGTTAAAAGGAGGCATTGTATTCTGGGTAGATGGAACTAATCGTGGTAAGGCTAAGATTATGTCGTTGGACAGAGAGAATTTGGCATGGTCTACAGCAGGCTCTCCGGCTTCTACCGGAGTGGATTTATCTAATGATGACGGTTTGGCAAATACTACTGCCTTGGCAGCATTGCCGAATGCAGCGGAAATGCCTGCTCTTAAATATTGCATGGATAAAGGTGCTGGATGGTATTGGCCTACAAGATCGGATCTGGAACAGATGTTTGAAACCTATAATGGGACTAAAGTAGCAGATGCGACGGAGGATAATCCGAATGCGATTACTGATTTTGAGAAAGCAAATCGTGCGGCATGGGATCTGATAGTTACTAATGTAGGAGGAACTGCTATGAATACGGCAGCGGCATCTTCTACCGGAGATTCTTATTGGGCTAGTCGTGAAACGTCAAGTGGTACAAATGCATTTTATGTACGTTTTGGAAAACCGCTTGCTTGGGATAAAGCAAATGGGAAAAAGACTGGGGCAAGATATATTCGCGCAGTCCGTTCAATCTCGAAATAATGGTATTAGGTATGTATAAGGTATATAGAAAAATAATCTTAGCCTGCTTGTTATTGATTGTTGCCGGCACGGTCTGCGGTCAGCGTGTGACGCAAACGATCAACGATGGTTGGAAGTTCTCCCTCTTTGAGGGAGACGCGTCCACTGCTGACTTTGATGTGTCCGGTTGGACTGACGTTTCCATTCCTCATACTTGGAATGCAAAAGATGCAGAAGATGAAATCCCCGGTTATTTCCGGGGAAAAGGCTGGTACAGGAAAGCCGTGACAGTGGAGGAACTGATTGCAGGTCAAAGAGTTTATCTTTGTTTTGAAGGAGCCAATCAGGAGACAAATGTATTTGTGAATGGAAAGTTGGTAGGGAATCATAAAGGTGGTTATTCTGCTTTTACGTTTGATGTGACTGACTATGTTCATACCGGACGCAATCTGGTGGCAGTGAGTGTTGACAACTCTTATAATCCGGATATTGCTCCTCTTTCGGCGGATTTCACTTTCTTCGGCGGACTTTATCGGGATGTTTATCTGGTGTATACTTCGCCCGTGCAACTGTCTACCACTCATTATGCTTCCAGTGGAGTATATCTCAAAACTGTTGGGATAACAGATGCTCAAGCAGAAGTGTGTGCAAAAACATTCTTGTCCAATGCTTTGAAAAGTAATCAGGCATTGATTCTTGAAACGGAGATTTTGGATACAGACGGCAATAGAGTGGCATTTTCCGCAAAGAAAGTGAATGTGAAGGCAGGAGAGAAGAATGTAGCCTTTGAAGCGTTGATGACTATTGCGCAACCCAAATGGTGGGATGTTGATTCTCCTTATTTATATAAGGTGTATAGCCGTTTGAAGAATAAAAAGGGAGAAGTTCTCGATTGCGTTGTTAATCCGCTGGGAATCCGTGAATATCATTTTGATGCGGAGAAAGGTTTTTTCCTGAACGGGAAATATCGGAAATTGATTGGTACCAGCCGGCATCAGGATTACAAAGGAATGGGGAATGCCTTGCGGGATGAAATGCATATCCGGGATATACAGTTGAGTAAGGATATGGGAAGTAATTTCCTGCGAGTGGCTCATTATCCGCAAGATCCGGTTGTGATGCAGATGTGTGATAAGTTGGGGCTGTTGACTTCGGTTGAAATTCCGATTGTAAATGCCATTACTCAAAGTAGGGCGTTTATGGACAACTGTGTGGAACAGGCTACGGAAATGGTTTATCAGAACTATAATTATCCGTCTGTCATCATTTGGGCTTACATGAATGAAGTGCTTTTGCGTCCTCCCTTTAATCCTGACAACAAGAAAGAACGGGCGGAATATATGAAGTCTCTTCATCAAATAGCTTCGGCTGTTGAGGCGCAGATCAGAAGTCTGGACTCGGAACGCTATACCATGTTGCCTTGTCATTCTGCTTCCCAAATCTATCAGGAAGCAGGGATTACTGAATTGCCGATGTTATTGGGATTTAATCTTTATAATGGATGGTATGGTGGTAATTTGGACGGATTTGAAGAGAAACTGGAAGAACTTCACAAGGAGTTTCCTCATAAACCGTTGCTTATTACCGAATATGGGGCGGATGTAGATACTCGTATTCATTCTTTTTCGCCTGTGCGGTTTGATTTTAGTTGTGAGTTTGGCTCTGTCTATCATGAACATTATTTGCCTGAAATTCTAAAGAGGGATTATATCGTGGGGGCTATGGTCTGGAATTTGAATGATTTTTATTCCGAAGCCAGAAGAAATGCCATGCCTCACGTGAACAATAAAGGGTTGGTAAGTACGGATAGAGAACGTAAGGACGGATATTATCTTTATCAGGCTTATCTGAAAGAGTTACCTGTTCTGCATATTGCTTCTAAATCTTGGAAGAATAGGGCAGGAGCCAGTCGGGATGGAAAGAGTTGTACACAACTCTTGAAAGTTTATACTAACGCGGATAAGGTGGAGGTCTTTTTGAATGGAAAAAGTTTGGGAGTATATCCGGTAGCAGATAAGGTGGTTTCCGTGGACATTCCTTTTGTAAACGGAAAGAATGTGGTGGATGCTGTGATTGAAAAGGAGGGACGTGAATATCGTGACCAGTATGTTTGTGATTTTAAATGTGTCAATGTGAAGAATGGCTTTACGGAAATCAATGTACTACTGGGTGCTCGACGCTATTTTGAGGACCGGATAGCAGAGATGTGCTGGATACCCGAACAGGCTTATGCAGAAGGTTCATGGGGATATATTGGTGGGGAAGTGGCTCCGAACAAAACTCGTTACGGTTCTTTGCCGGCCAGCGATAAAGATATACTGGGGACGGATCAGGATCCTATCTTCCAGACACAGCGAGTAGGCATTGAAGCTTTTAAGGCAGATGTACCGGATGGTGTTTATGCTGTATATTTGTATTGGACAGAACTTACTTCTGAAAATAAAAGAGAGGCTTTGGTGTATAATTTAGGAAATGATGTGGTGAGGGAGGACTATATTAACCGGGTATTTTCTGTGGATATAAATGGAGTATCTGTTGCCAAACAAATGAATATTGCAGAAGAATACGGTTCCGAACGTGCGGTTATTAAGAAATATATTGTTCCGGTTTCACAAGGAAAGGGGCTTGTCGTTCGTTTTGGAGCGGTGGAATCTGTGCCTATTTTAAATGCAATACGAATCGTAAAAGAATATTAGATGATGAAAAATAGTATAGTTATATTGTTTTTACTGCTGTTATCCCAGTTTGGTTATGCGCAGGGAAGCACATTTAAGGTCACTGCCCGTCCGTGGGTGAAAGGACAGAAAAATCTGCCTTGGAAAGAGTATGATACTCGTACTATTGCTCAATTGGATGGGTTCAAACCTACTGGTAAAGTACGTGTGAATAAGTATGGAAGTGATTTGGATGCTCCCAGGCATCGGGCTACAGGATTTTTCAGGGTAGAACGTACCGGAGATCGATGGTGGATGATTGATCCCGATGGGTATCGGCATTTGCAGAAAGTGGTGGTAGGAGTACGTTTAGGTACTTCCGAACGCAATAAACAAGCAATGCTGGACAAATTCGGTACGGAAGAAAAATGGATCGAAGGAACGGCACGGATGATTCATTCGCTGGGCTTTTCCGGGGCCGGCTCCTGGAGTAATGAGGAAGCTATTGCCTCTTACAATGCCTCTCATAAGGAGGTACTGACTCGCTCAATCATTCTGAACCTGATGAGTGGATATGGGAAGAAACGAGGAGGAACTTATCAGTTACCTGGTAATACGGGATATCCTAATCAGTGTATTTTCGTTTTTGACCCGGAGTTCGAAACCTATTGCGATGAGATGGCACAAAAACTGGTCGCAAATAAAACGGATAAAAATATCATCGGCTATTTTTCGGATAATGAACTGCCGTTCGGGCCGAAGAATCTGGAGGGGTATCTGACTTTGAAGAATCCCAATGATCCGGGAAGATTGTATGCAGAATCCTGGTTGAAACAGCAGGGTATTACTTTGCAGCAAATTACGGACGAACATCGGGAAGAGTTTGCGGGGGTAGTAGCGGAACGATACTATAAAGTGGTGTCGGAAGCGATTCGGAAATATGATCCCAATCACCTTTATTTAGGTAGTCGTCTACATGGAAAACCTAAGTTTATCCGCCAGATTGTGGAAGCGGCAGGCAGGTATTGTGATGTCGTTGCTATTAACTACTATGGTGCATGGACACCGAGTGAGAAGACCATGAAGCATTGGGGCGAATGGGCTCAAAAACCTTTCATCATCACGGAATTTTATACGAAAGGAATGGATTCAGGGCTGGCAAACACAACAGGGGCAGGTTTCACCGTTCAAACCCAGCAGGAACGTGGATATGCCTACCAGCATTTTGTTTTGGGATTATTGGAAAGTGGGAATTGTGTCGGATGGCATTGGTTCCGTTATCAGGATAATGATCCGACAGCAAAAGGGGTAGATCCTTCGAATCTGGACTCTAACAAAGGGCTGGTAGATAATGAATACAATCTTTATAAACCGTTGGCTGATGCTATGAAAGAATTGAATATCAACGCTTATCGTTTGGCTGACTGGTTCGATCAACAATCAACTAATAATAAATAAAATACATACCATGAAAAAACTATTTATATTGGGAACTTTTCTGTTTATAAGTTCTATTCCTATGGTGTCTTGTACGGATGATGATGATAAAGATCCTAATTTTATGCCTCCTGACATAGTGATGGGAGGGGGAGATGTAGAATCGGAATATCCGGAAGATTTGCCTGCTCCCGGAGCTTCTGTGATGTATACTCCGTCATTAAATGCCAATATGTATCGCCCTATCAATGTTAAGTATTCCAGTGCTTATCCGCCTATATCTAGTTGGAAAACAGAGAATACACGTATTATTGCGTATATGGACGGGTATAAGCCGGCTATTAAAACGTTGAAAGCGTATCAGGAGTCGGTTAATAAATACGGAAGTTCGACTACGCTTCCGAAACAGGCGGCTACGGGAAGATTTTATACGAAGAAAATAGACGGACGTTGGTGGTTGGTTGATCCGGAAGGTTGTCTGCATCTGGAACGTAGTGCGACTTCTTTGCGTAAGGGAACTTCCAGTCGTAATAAAACGGCCTGGAATAGCAGGTTTGGAACTGATGAGAAATGGTTATCTACTACTCAACGTGAATTGAGTGAGATCGGCTTTCACGGTACAGGTGCCTTCTGTACAGGAACTTATTCACTGATTCAGACTCATAATGCTTCCAATCCGAGCAGTCCGTTAACTTTGGCGCCTTCATTTGCTTTTTTAAGTCAGTTCAAGAGTGCGAAGTCTTATAATTACCCTGGAGGAAGCGATGATAACGCAGCAGGTCTTGTGTTTTATAATGGATGGAGTGAATGGTGTGAATCATATTTGGCAGGTAGTGCTTTCGCAGATTATTTGCGTGATCCTAATGTGTTAGGTTTCTTTTCGGATAATGAGATAAACTTCTCTTCAAACAGTTCCCGGATTTTAGATCGTTTTCTGGCTATCAGTAACTCAAGTGATCCGGCTTATGTTGCGGCGAAAGCTTTTATGGATTCTAAAGGTATGCAAAGTGTGACGGATGACTTGAATAATGAGTTTGCCGGGATTGTAGCAGAGAAATATTATAAAGCAGTGAAAGAGGCAGTGAAGAAAGTAGATGATAAGTTGCTTTATCTGGGAACAAGATTACATGGAACTCCTAAATATATGGAAGGAGTAGTGAGAGCTGCCGGAAAATATTGTGATGTTATTTCTATCAACTATTATAGTCGTTGGAGTCCTGAACTGACAACAGCGATTGCTGATTGGGCTAATTGGGCGGACAAACCGTTTCTTGTAAGTGAGTTTTATACGAAAGGGGTGGAGGACTCTGATCTGAATAACCAGTCGGGAGCCGGATATTCTGTTCCTACACAAAACGAGAGAGCTTATGCTTATCAGCATTTTACATTAGGATTGCTTGAAGCTAAGAATTGTGTTGGCTGGCATTGGTTCAAATACCAGGATGATGATGGTACGGACAATTCGTCGAAACCTGCTAATAAAGGTCTTTATGATAATTCTTATCAACTCTTTCCTTATCTATCTTTCTTTGCCCGCGAATTGAATTTTAATGCGTATGATTTGATTCAGTATTTTGATAAATAGGTGTTTGTTTCTATATAATATTTGAGAGGAAAAACAAAGTGCGAATTTTACAGGATTAGTTTTGGTTAAAGCTATACTGCAAAATTCGCACTTCTTATTTTTTAATGAATAATCAATGTCTTATCAGATCAGAGTATCATCTGATAGACAAATGAATATCGGTAGTGAAAAATTAGTTATGTACTAACGTACCTATCTCTTCTCCACTGATAACCTTCTTTAAGTTGCCTACTGTGTCCATATCAAATACGACGATTGGCAGATTGTTTTCTTTACACATACAAGTCGCTGTCAAATCCATGACTTTCAAACCACGTTTCAGTACTTCATCGTATGTAATATCGTCGAATTTGGTAGCGGTAGGATCTTTCTCGGGGTCAGCTGTGTAAATACCATCTACACGAGTACCTTTCAGCATAACGTCTGCTTCGATTTCTATGCCTCTAAGTGAAGAACCGGTGTCAGTAGTAAAGAAAGGATTTCCCGTTCCAGCGGACATAATGACTACTTCGCCGTTCTCCATACATTCGATAGCTTTCCATTTACTGTAGAATTCACCGATAGGTTCCATCCGGACTGCTGTCAACACACGTGCCTTTACACCGGTAGCCACAAGAGCAGAACTTAGAGCGAGACTGTTGATTACAGTAGCCAACATTCCCATTTGGTCTCCTTTCACGCGGTCGAAACCTTTATTGGCTCCGCTTAGTCCGCGAAATATATTGCCTCCTCCGATAACGATACCGATCTGTACCCCTTGTTCGTGGATTTCTTTGATTTGTTCAGCATATTCTGCCAGTCTTTTTTCATCAATGCCATATTGCTTTTCGCCCATTAAGCTCTCTCCACTAAGCTTTAGTAAGATTCTTTTATACTTTGCCATACCTTTTGCTTTTTATTGTTTGCCGCAAATATAGAGATAATTTATCGGATAGCCTCACCGGGATACGATTACTTTTTTCATTATTTGTCTTCCCAAAGGGGTTTGTATAATTCCCCGCAATGAAAGATAAACGAGAAAAGCCAGCCACAGGGCATGATTTCCTAAAAGGGGATGGAAAGCGTAATAGACTCCAAAGAAGCTGGCAGAGGCAACTAACATGGAGTAAAGCATTTGTCGGGTAGCAGTGGCACCGATGAAAATGCCATCCCATAAGAAAGCGGAGAAACCGGCTAACGGAATAATGAGTGCCCAGTAAAAATAAGTGTCTGAAGCGCTGATTACTGAAGTGTCATTGGTTAGTAATCCTAGGAATTCTTTTCCGCCAGCTGCATAGAGAATTGTGAATACCAGTGAAAGACCGAACCCCCAATAGAAAAGGTGATGTACTGTGTTACGTAAGCCTGTTTGGTTTTTGGCACCAATGTAACGGCCGGCCAGTGCTTCACCGGCATAAGCGAATCCGTCCATAATGTACGAAAACAAGGTAAATAATTGCATGAGCAAGGTGTTCACGGCTAATACGATTTCTCCTTGGGCGGCTCCTGCAGAGGTAAAAAACATAGTGACTATAACAAGGCAGAGGGTGCGGAAGAATATGTCCCGGTTGACTTGAAAGAAACGGTACATGGCTTGTTTCTGTATGATTTCTTTCCATACGATTCGTTTTTTAAGCGCACTATAGTAACGCATGTATAGCAGAATAGCCATGAAGAAACCTGCATATTGGGCAATTAAAGTCCCTGTTGCCACTCCTGCCACTTTCATGTCCAATAAGTAGACAAAACATAGACTGGCTACAATGTTGACAATATTTTGAGTAATAGCGATATGCATGGGAAAACGTGAATTCTGCATCCCGATAAACCAGCCGGCGAATCCATAAAGCCCTAATGTGGCTGGGGCTCCCCAGATACAGATATAGAAATAGGTTGTTGCCAATTGCTTGACCTCCGGTGTGGTTTGTATCAGTGTAAATGCCAGTTTCAGAATAGGGTATTGGAGTATCAACAGGCAAAGTGCTATAAATAATCCTACTCCAACAGAACGTAGCAGTAACCGGGTGATTTCGTTTAAATCATGTTGACCGTACGCTTGTGAAGTCATTCCGCTTGTTCCCATGCGTAGGAATCCAAAAATCCAGTAGATAATGTTGAATAACATTCCCCCTACTGCAATGGCTCCAATGTACGCCGGAGAACCGAGATGTCCTACGATCGTGACATCGATAAGTCCCAGTAGCGGAACGGTAATATTCGATATAATCGATGGGATGGCTATCTGTAATATTCGTCTGTTTACGGAGGATTTTTTTTTATCTGTCATTGTATAAAAACACTTTTATCAATTTGATTGTTCTTTTCGCGAACAAAGGTACATTTTTTATTTTTTTATTGTATCTTTGTGTGTCACGAACTAAATAGCAATCAGATGGATTATGAGGACCTTAACTATTTTTCTTATCTCTTTATTTTCATTGCCGCTGGTGCTGAATGCGCAGTCGGTTGATGAGATGTTACAAAAAGTGTCTGCTGCCATTGAGGCAGGGCAGAATGGGCAGGCTGTGAGCTATTTCCGGCAGACTATCGCTCTGAATATAGACCGTACGGAAATGTATTATTGGACGAATGTAGACAAGAACAGTGAAATTAGCTCCAAACTGGCTACAGAATTAGCGCTTGCCTATAAAAAGAATCGGAATTACGATAAAGCCTATTTATTTTACAAGGAATTACTGCAAAAGACTCCTAATAATGTAGATTGTTTGGAAGCTTGCGCAGAAATGCAGGTATGTCGTGGGCAGGAGAAAGATGCTTTGCGTATGTACGAAAAAATATTGCAACTTGAGGCGGATAATCTGGCGGCTAATATCTTTTTAGGAAACTATTATTATTTGACAGCAGAACAGGAGAAGAAAAAGTTGGAGATGGATTATAAAAAACTTTCTTCTCCCACTAAAATGCAGTATGCCCGCTACCGGGATGGATTATCGAAGTTGTTCACTACCCGGTATGAGAAAGCGCGTAACTCTTTGCAGAAAGTGATTCTGCGTTTTCCATCAACAGAAGCTCAAAAGACATTGGATAAGATATTGAGGATAGAAAAAGAGGTGAATCGCTAAGCGGTTCACCTCTTTTCAATTATATTCAATTTGTTATTTTATAGTTCGTATTGGTAAATCCAAAGGCCCTTCATTAAGCGCTCGGGTATCAATGTCTCCTTTCTTCGGTCCGGGTATCAGAGGACTATAGGATAAGACATGTCTGATACGTTCACGTTGATTTTGAGTGAATTGGTTTGAATAACTAATAGCATAATCCATGATATTATAAGAGATAAACTCTATACCATCACATCCTGTTCGTTTTACCAAATTTTTAAATGTGTATTTTTCTCTCTCATTCTCATATATGTAATCACATTTGCTATCATACTCTTGTTTATTATAGCTTTTGGTATCTTTGCAATAATCCGTATCTTCACACGTGCCATTATCGGTTTCGGCAAAGACATGATGTAGTCCCAGGTAATGTCCTAATTCATGAGCTAGCGTGACAGCAATGTCTGCTGTACTATATTCTGTTGGAGTAGACTCTTCATTAATATATAGGCTATTAATGGAGACAGATAGTGGGAATTGTAAATTTGCTAATGTTAGATGAGAGTAGTCTGTTTCACCAAGCCCTTCTAAATAATGCTTGCCTGTAGTAGAAAAAGGAATATGAGAGATACCTAATGTTACTGAATTTGAATTCGGTTCAGTTGTAAAATTATAAACCATAATGTTGATATATGAGTTTGGATCCCATAAGTATTTTACATATTTTCCCGAATTATCCTTCATAAAAGCTTCACAATCGATAGGGTATGACTCTGGCCATTGGATATATTCTACGCCAGGATTGGGTAATGTTTCTCCATTTTTATCTGTTGTTGCCAATGTAAAAGTAAGATTCATGTCTACACTGTTATTCTTGCTTTTATACAGACTGTTCACTTTGTCTAGTATATGGGATAAACGGCTTGAATTTACTTTTTGTAGAGAATTCTCATCTTCTTTATACAATACATGAAAGATTACAGGGAGTTCATAATGGTATTCTTCAGCCGTATTGGTAGAGCCATTTTGAATGATTTGAACAGTTTTGCTAACCTTATGACTTATGATAGTGACAGTTGCTGTTCTGGATTTGGATTCCAGATTTGCATTAATAGATAAGATTAACTTTCCATCGTTTTCTCCTTTTTGTGTATTGGGAATGCACCATTGTTTATTACTTGTAACAGTCCATGAGGAACTACAAGTAATATCTATCGTTAATGATTCACCGCTTGCGCTGATGTTATCAAACTTCGATTCTGATATATGCAATGTTGCAGAATCTGAATCATCGCATCCTATTAATATCCATAACAATGGAAGGAGGAAAATTAATTTTGTTTTCATAAATGAAAGAGTTTTATATAAAAACGCACGTTTCAAAGATAATGTTTTGATCTGGAATAGAATAGCTTATTTCAGTAAATATTCTACTTCCTTAAACATATACCCTCTTTTAATCAGCTTCTCATCTTCTAATATCAACTTTCCTTCAGGTTCTACACAAACGATTCGTGCAAGAAATTCTCCATTGGCATCTTTATATCGATGCATCCCTTCCCTTCTGAAAAGAGATTTTTCATATTGACAGGCTATTGATGTCGTATCGCCTTTTTTGAGCAAGCTATAATAAGATTGGATACGCAGCATGATATTTTTCAGTATTTCAAATAGATCATGCTCTTCTTCTGTGATTTGTAGCAGTGAAACGGGGTTAGGAGCAGAACTGTGAAATATCTCTTGATTAATATTGATTCCGATTCCTATAATGCTCTGACTGATATTCCGCCCCATCAGATCGTTTTCTATCAACATCCCACATATTTTTTTTTCTTTCCAATAAATATCATTCGGCCATTTGATAGAAATGTCGGTGGTATAGGTATCCAATTCTTCTTTAATAGCTAAAGATATAATCTGTGAAATAAGAAACTGACGTCGTGCTTCCAAAAACTCGGGGAAGATAACGGTGCTGAAAAGAAGATTCTTGCCAGGAGCTGATTCCCACGAATTTCCACGCTGTCCCCGACCGGAAGTCTGAAAATCGGCGACAACGACAGTTAATTCCTCCACCTTCTGTTCAGAACAGAGAGATTGCAGATAATTGTTGGTCGAGTTCGTCTCGTTGATATGAATCAATGGAACCGGGAATGTATCAGGGGAGGGCATCATATTCTGCGCGTAACTTTTTAGTAAATTTTTTGATTACCTCATCATAAGAGTGGTCAATAAGCTCTTTCATCAATTTATCATCTACGTCACTGTCAAAGCGGACACTATTCCAGTACTTTTTATTAAAATGATAAGCCCCTTCAATTCCCGAATAATGTTCACGCAATTCGATTGCTTTTTCCGGATCACATTTTAGTGCGATGTGATTAGCTTCTTCCAGGTCAATGAGAGCAAACATCTTGTTCATTACCTTTACAACCAGTGATACATCATCGAAAGGAAAAGATTCGGTGACTCCTTTCTTGTTCAAGCAGTATTCTCTGACAGTTTCTACATTCATAATGAATTAATAATTATAGTATGTTTTCATAATTGGTTATATCATAAATTAAAGCGCAGATTGCACGAATTTCACGGCTTTTATAATGATGAATATCTAAATCCACAGCTTTCTTTAATATAAAGGAGGATAAAACGCTTCCTCTATGTGTTCAACCTTGAAATTCCCGTCGTTGCCTACTACAGTGATGATATCGAAGCGTACAGGAGTGTCAATCTGAAACAATCTGATATAGGCATCTGCTGCACGTACTGTACGTTTTATTTTGGGTAAATCTACAGCATCTTCCGGGGCTGCAAACAGAGTGTCACTGCGCGTCTTCACTTCTACTACAATTAGTTCATTGTCTTTTGCAGCTACAATGTCCAGTTCGAAATGTCCTCTTCTCCAATTCCGGTCACGAATAAGATAACCTTTCTGCTCAAGATAAGCTACGGCGGCATTTTCTCCGGATTTTCCTAAATCATTATGTTCAGCCATCTTTTTTTGCAAATTTACTGCTTTTATTCTTTGTTTTTACAGAAGTAAAAGTAATTTTGCAGAAGATATGAGAAAAAGGAGTAAGAAGTGCCTGAAAATGCATGTCGAGTGTACCAAAAGGGAACGACGGATGAGCATTTTATTGAGCGACGAAGAACAGCTGATTGTAGATCGTTATCTTGAGAAATATAAGATAACGAACAAGTCACGTTGGCTTCGTGAAACAATTCTCATGTTTATCCATAAGAATATGGAAGAAGATTATCCCACCCTTTTTGGTGAACATGATATGAGACGATAGTTGAAAATTAAAAATTAAAGAGGGGAATGCTGGACGATATTTACTTCATGAAACAAGCCTTGATAGAGGCAGGTAAGGCTGCCGAGCGAGGAGAAGTTCCCGTTGGAGCTATCGTGGTTTGTAAAGAGCGGATTATTGCGCGTGCCCATAATCTCACAGAAACATTGAATGATGTAACGGCTCATGCTGAGATGCAGGCTATTACAGCTGCTGCCAACGTGCTTGGTGGTAAGTATTTGAACGAATGTACCCTGTATGTCACCGTTGAGCCTTGCGTGATGTGCGCAGGGGCTATTGCTTGGGCACAAACAAGCAAGCTTGTGTTTGGTGCCGAAGATGAAAAACGCGGCTATCAGAAATATGCCGGTTCGGCTCTACATCCTAAAACAGTGGTTGTAAAAGGGATAATGGCTGACGAATGCGCTGCACTAATGAAAGAGTTTTTTGCAGCGAAACGGAAATGAAAGCAGTGTAATGGCTATTTGATTTCCTCAAAATCTACATATTCGCCATCATCCTGGGTGAATATTTTTTTATGTCTTTTCTCCGGAACATTCTCGGAATATATTTCTTCTTCATCATCATTTGAACGGCGATTCGTTTGGTTATAGCTTTGTTGGCTTGTACGTCCTGATTCCGTCTGTTTCGGGCGGGATGAAGAAGAACTACGTCCTAATCCGAAAATCGTTCTTAATATGAAGCCGACAATAGAAAGGCCAAATACGAAAATGGCAATGATAAAAATGAGTATGAATAAAAGTATATGCATCGGACTATGATTTTTATGTTGTTACTTTGATAAAACTCATAGTACAACAAACGTGCCAAGAGATTGTTTATTTACTTTTTCTT
>CAUHML010000053.1 GCA_959606905.1 uncultured Bacteroides sp.
AACTTCCTTTCGTCTAATAGTAAACTTCTCTTTTGTTATTTACAAACTTAAAATGAAAGCTTCATTTTTATAAATGCAAGCTTTGTTTTTAAAAACGGAACCTTTGTTTTTATAAATGAAGATTGCATTTATAGATTGGAAGGGATGAAAAGCAACTTTACTGTTAATAAAAAGAAAGTTTGGACTTAATCAAGAGCAACTTTTCTATTAATAGATTACATGAGAAGTAAGCAGTGTTGAGAGAGAAGTAATCAACAAAGCTTACTTCTCTGCGTCGTTAGCATAGATACACCACAAGAATATCAATTGGTATACAACTTTATAGGTCTTATATCAATGATAAACACATGGCTTAAATATGCATATTGATAAACGTACGGCATGAAAATAAAACTGATTGCATTATTTATAATGATGAGATCATTGAAAAATGGAAGAGGCAGACTCTTAGATTGTGTGAACTTAGTAGTGAAGTAATTGTTGAAAAATAGAGGTACTTGATAAAATAGAGTTGCATTTTCCGTATAAAAACGTATCTTTGTGTAAAGAGAATCAAAGACATCGATTATTAATGGCTATTTTTTTCGCACTGCGAAACAAAACATATAAGCGATTGCCTGATATTTAATAGATGATATTAATGATTAACACAATGAAAATGCGCTTGATTTTTCCTTTTGTTCTATTGATTTATTCATTGGTCTGTCAGGCAGATGGCGGTAAAGATTCATATATCTTCCGGAAAGTAGATTATCAGCAAGGATTATCTAATAGCGCTGTGCTTTGTCTTTTTCAAGACAATACAGGGTTGATGTGGTTCGGTACTTACGATGGTGTCAATTGTTATGACGGCAGAAGCATGGAAGTTTTCCGTTCCGATTTTTCAGCTCCCAAGGCTTTGAGTAACAACGTAATCCATTCTATTCAGCAGGCGGATAATAATTGTTTGTGGATTTCTACCCATTTGGGGATCAATCGTCTTTCACAGGATTCACGGCAAGTTGTCGGATATTATGACTTTACAGATGATTATTATCTACATTCCAATTCTAAAGGAAACACATGGGTGGTGAGTCATGGTGGAATTTTCTACTATAATACATCTTATAAACGATTTGTACAGATTAAGAATCTGAAAGTACCCGTAGAAGATATGGATAAACGGGCGTTCGTCACGGATGATGGTGTTTTGTGGATTTTCACTCAACAAACAGGGGAGCTGTTACAGGTTTCGCAGGATGCTTTTGATTGTGACACATTATCAATTCATTCAACTGTTTTATCTACTAATTTTCATGCGAAACCTATTGAAGATGTCTTTTATCAGAATGGCGTTCTTTGTTTCATCGATAGTGAGCATGATCTTTATGTTTATGATATTTCCCGACAATCTAAAATTTATATTCGTAACCTTTCTTCATTAGTGCAGAAGAATGGAACTATTGCAGGAATAGCCCTTTTCTATGAAGATATTATTATTGGTTTTCGAACGAATGGGTTAGTCCGTCTCCGTACTTCACAAAAATATAAAGAAGAAGTGGTCGACCGGAATGTGCGTATATATAGTATTTATCGAGATCCTCATCAGAATGTCTTATGGGTTGCTTCGGACGGACAAGGAACGATTATGTATGCTAAGAAATATTCTATTGCCACCAATTTGATGCTCAATCAACTGTCATCTAACTTAAGCAGGCAGGTACGTTCTGTTATGACAGACAATAGTGGTGGGCTATGGTTCGGGACGAAGGGTGATGGACTGTTGCATATACCGGATTATCGTGAGAATGAGGAGGCTTCTGCCGTTACAGTTTACTCTCCTGAAGGTAAGCAAAATGTTGTGTCTTATATACGATGGAATAAAGAATTTCCTGTTTATAAATTGGTTCAAAGCCGTTATATGGATGGCTTTTGGATAGGATCTGGAGATCCGGGACTATTTTACTATTCTTTTGAAGACAAAGCTTTGCATTCTGTGGAGAATCTGCCGGCACAACCCACCGAGATACATGGCATTTATGAGGAAAATGATAGTGTACTTTATGTGGTGACAGCCGGTTCCGGTTTTCATAAATTAATACTTGAGAAGCAGGCAGGTACCATTCGTTTCAAGTCGCAGAAAAGTTATCATTTTTTTCACGGTCAGCGAGAAATTACGATGTTCTATCCAATGCTGCCCGAAGGGGATTCTATTTTGTGGCTTGGCAGTCGGGAGAAAGGACTCGTACGGTTTGATAAGCGGACTGAAGAATATAAAGTGATTTCTTTGAAAGAAATGCTTCATAAGTCGGTAGACGATGTGCTTAGCCTGTATCGGACCAAAGAAGGGCTGTTATATGTAGGGACAACATCAGGGTTGGTATGTCTGAATTCTAATGGAAAACAGATGAAAGCTACTTATATCGGACGGGAGCAAGGTTTGCTCAATGATATGATTCATGGTGTACTTGAAGATGAGAACGGACTCTTATGGCTTGGTACGAATCGGGGGCTGATTAAATATAATCCGATAAATGGCTCATCACATGCCTACTTTTACAGTGCAGGTGTTCAAATCGGCGAGTTTAGCGATGATGCTTATTACATGTGCCCATATACACAGGAGCTTTTTTTCGGTGGGATTGACGGGTTGCTTTATTTGGATAAAGAGGTGCAGGCTGCTCCGGAATTTTATCCGGATATTTTGTTACGTAAGTTGACTGTTGGACATACGCAAGTGGTTCAGGGGGATGGAGATTACTATACAGACGATGGTAAGGCATTACAGTTGAAGGGGACGGAGGTTTCATTTGCACTTTCTTTTGTTGTTCCGGATTTTTTATCAGGAGAAGATATAGAATATTCTTACCAGTTGGAAGGATATGATAAGGATTGGACCTCTTTTAGTAGTATTAATGAAGCCTCATATACAGGAGTGCCGGCAGGTGATTATATCTTTAAGGTACGCTATAAGAGGGATGTATTTGATACGGAATATCGGCATTTTTCTATTCCGGTATATATCCTTTCTCCCTGGTATCGATCGGTGGCGGCTTATTTTGTTTATTTGGTCATTTTCTTGTTGTTGTTAGGGTACGTGATATATTTACTACGCAAAAACTACCTTCAGGAACGGATGATGAAAACACTGATGGGGACAGAAAGTTGCCGGAAATCCGAGACTGTATATACAAACCGTAGGATGCTTGAAGATTTTACTCTCATTTATAATTATTGTGACCAATTGCGTGCTGAGAATCTTTCTTATGAGCAATGTCTTGAGAAAGTGTCACTGATACGCGAAACTGTGATGAGCGCACTTCTTAATCCTGACGCTCTGTTTTTGGAAGAACTTAGACAATTCTTTCCGGATCGGTTTATTGTTTCTGCACGTATGAGTATACAGGGAGTTTCTCAAGAGGTGTTGCGTACGTTGGAAGAACAAGGGATTGATCATTCTTCTATATCGTCAATGATTCCGGAACACTTAACATTTCCAGTTTACAAGAATGCATTATACAGTATTCTTTATTGCTGCTATCTCCGGATTACTGAAATGAAGGGTACTCATGGCGTAATAGTAGAAATGTCAGAACAGGATGGTAAGATGCAGCTACATTTTTCTTCTAAAGATGCTACTGCGAAAGCGTTGTATGAATATCTTTCAGATAAAGCTTCTTCAGTGACGGAGAAAGATTCCGATCATGTGTTTGTTGTGCATTTACTTTTAGGTTTTGTACGGTCAGCTTTGGAACGTATTCATGCCGTTCTTCGTTATGATGATGATGAGAGTGGTAGTCGGTTGACGATTATCTTTGAACCGGCGGTCTTGACAGTAGCAGGTGAACAAGGGAAAAAAACTGTGCTTTTGTTGGAAGACAGAGATGAAATGACTTGGTTGATTAGTAATTTCCTGGCTGATGAATACGTGGTTCATCAAGTAAAGAGTGTGCAGCTTGCTTTTGACGAAATTCGTCGGTCGGCTCCGGCTCTATTATTAGTGGATATGACAATGTATGCCAATGCTGAAAGTACTTTTATGGAGTATGTTAGCCGGAATCGTACTCTGCTTTCAAAGACAGCTTTTATTCCATTGTTAACCTGGAAAGTTGGTTCGGCCATTCAGCGGGAACTGATCTTGTGGTCTGATTCTTATATTGTACTTCCTTATGATATATTATTCTTGCGGGAAGTTGTCCATAATGCTATTTATGGAAAGCGGGAAGCGAAGCAGATATATATGGAGGAACTGGGAGATTTGGCGGGACAGATTGTCTGTACAACTACCGAACAAGCTGATTTTATTCGTAAATTGTTAAAGGTGATTGAAGAAAACCTGGACAAGGAAGAACTGGGCTCAACGTTGATCGCTGATCGTATGGCAATGAGTTCCCGTCAGTTCTATCGTAAATTCAAGGAAATTTCCAATACTGCTCCCGGTGATTTAATAAAGAGTTACCGTATGGAAAAGGCAGCCCGCCTGTTACTTGATGAAGAACTTTCTATTCAAGATGTTATTATGGAGGTCGGTATTTCCAGCCGGTCTTATTTTTATAAAGAGTTTACCCGTCGGTTCGGGATGACACCGAAAGATTATCGGGAACAGCGAAAGGTATGCTGATTGTCAGGTTAAATTCTTTCGTATAGGTGATTAGTTGGGAAACATTATTATTTATTTGTTTGTCACAACCTTGTGCTCTAAATTCCTTTTGTCGATTTTATTGTATTGATTATTAGTGTGTTAATCTGTGCTCTAATTTACCATTCTGTGCTTTAGATATGTGTCTTTATTTTGCCGTTTTTTTGGCAAGGTAGAGCATTGGACTTTTATTCGAATAGCCTTTATTTGCAACAATCTTTTTAAAGGGAATTAACCTTATTACTAATCAAATTTAAAGGAATTATGAATGAAAAACTAAAGTATCTTACCTTATTTGTAATAGGTATGATGTTGAGTTTGGGCATGAATGCTCAATCTGTAAAATCAATCTCCGGTACGGTAACCGATGATCAGGGAGAGGCGGTTATCAGTGGTACGGTGAAAGTTAAAAACGGTAGTACAGGAACAATCACTGACATTAACGGTAAATACACTCTCTCTGTTCCTTCCAATGCCACCTTGGTGTTTTCGTATATTGGTTATATCACACAAGAATTTAAAGTCTCGGAATTAAAGAGTAATGTTCTGAACGTAGTTCTGCAATCGGATACGAAAGCACTGGACGAAGTAGTCGTTGTAGGTTATGGTACCATGCGCAAATCAGACTTGACGGGTTCCATTTCCACAGCCAAAGGTAAAGACATGCTGAAAGCACAATCATTCAATGCGCTTGACGGATTGAAGGGTAAAGTGGCCGGTGTGAATATCTTCTCTAATACCGGTCAGCCGGGTGGAGAATCACGTGTCATCATTCGTGGTATTTCTACTATCAACGCATCGGCATCACCGCTGTACGTAGTCGATGGAGTGGTGATGTCAAACTTCGAATTGCTTAATCCGAATGATATCGAATCTATCGAAGTATTGAAAGATGCTTCCTCTGCTGCCATCTATGGTGCCCGTGGTGCGAATGGTGTTATCATGGTGACTACCAAGCGCGGTAATGCAGGAAAAGGAGTCCATGTTTCCTATGATGGTTCATTGTCTATCGGTAAGATGGCTAGAAAAATAGACGTAATGGATGCTAACGAATGGATGTCTACCTTCAAGCAGGGATTGGAAAATGCCAACGAATTTCAAGGCAAGAACTTCACAACTGATCTGTCACAGATATTCACAGACGAACGTTTGTTCAATGCAGACGGTTCTCCGAAATATAATACCAACTGGCAGGATGAAGCATCCCGCACTGCCATCTCTCATAACCATCAGATCAGTATCCAACGTACAGGAGAAGGATCTTCTATCGGAGCATTCATCAATTATACCGATCAACAGGGTATTTTGTTGAATTCTTACTTCAAACGTATCAATGCAAAATTGGCATATGATGACAAACCGACTGATTGGCTGTCTACTTCCGTTAATTTATTAGTAAATCATACTTGGGGTAATAGAACTTCTGATAACCCTTACGGACAAGGCGCATTGCGTACAATGATCGAACAGTTGCCTTTCTTACCGGTTAAGCTGGATGGTGAATATACGCAGACGAACATTATTAATACAAGCTCTATTCTCAATAATCAGACTGATCCTAATAGCGGAAAACAAGGATTCAGCCCGGAAGGTGTAGGTAATCCCGTTGAGTTGCTCGAACGGATGCAGGCTATGCAATATCGTACGCAGATTTTTGGTAATGCTGCTTTGACTTTCCATCTCATGAAAGGATTGGATCTGAAGACCCAGTTCGGTATCGACTATCACAATAATCGTGATGCTAACTATACGCCGTTCACTCCGCGTCCGATGATTAATCAAAGTTCCGAGGGAGCAGCTTCTGCAAATAACTCCAACTCTTTGTATTGGCAGGAAGAAACCTATTTGACTTATGTGAAAGATATAAACAAACATCACATTAATGCAATGGCGGGTATGTCTTGGCAAGAGTATAATTATACCAAATTCGAAGCTTCCGACAGTAAGTATATTGATGACTTCTACGGATATTATAATTTAGGTTCCGGAACGAACCGTCCTTCTGTAGGCAATGATTACGACAAGTGGGCGATGAACTCTTATTTCTTGCGTCTGGCATATTCTTATGACAACAAGTATATGGCTACCGTAACCGGTCGTTATGATGGCTCTTCCAAATTCGGACAGAACAATAAATATGCATTTTTCCCGTCAGTCGGCTTGGGTTGGATGATTTCTAATGAAGACTTTTTGAAAGATAACTCATTGATCAGCAAGCTGAAATTACATACTTCTTACGGTCTGACAGGTAATTCGGAAATTGGTACATATAAATCATTGGCTACGGTGAGCCAGTCGAATACGATCATTGGTGATGCTCTGCATGTAGTGTCTTATCTGGACAATATGCCTAATCCGGACCTGAAATGGGAAAAGACAGGACAGTGGGACTTAGGATTCGAGTTGGGTTTATTCAATAACAGACTGAATTTCGATATTTCCTATTATTATAAGTATACTTCGGATTTGTTGCTCGACCGTCCGGTTCCTGAATCAACAGGTTACTCTTCCATTATGGATAATATTGGAGCCGTTTCCAATCGTGGTGTAGATATTCTGGTTACAGCATATCCTATTCAGACACATGATTTCCAGTGGACTTCCACTCTTAATTTAGGTTTCAACAAAAACCGTGTAGAGAAGTTGGATGAAAGTGCATCTGTTGATCCTGTCACCGGTAAGCGTCAGATTACGACCGACGGTTTTGTGGGTTACGATATGTTGATTCGTGAAGGTGAAGAGCTTTCCTCTTTCTATGGTTATAAGCGTGCCGGTATTTACGATGGTATTCCGTCTAACTGGGATCCGGAGACAATGAACATACCTTCCACTATTGGTGAAAAGGTAACTTATAAGAAACGCGAAATTATCGGTAACGGATTACCTGACTGGATGGGCTCATTCATCAATACCTTCAATTATAAAGGATTTGATTTGACTTTAGACTTCCAGTTTACATGGGGGGTGGACGTGATGCAAGAATATTATCACTCTACTGTAGCCCGTTTCCTAACTAACGGTATAGACCGTCTTTATAAGGAAGCATGGCATCCAACTCTCAATCCGTCGGGTAAAGAACAGGCAATTCGTCTGAATAACTTTGGTCAGGGAGCTAATAACCAGGCAGATGATGACTGGGTTTGCAATGGTTCTTATTTGCGTTGTAACATGATTCAGCTCGGATATACCTTCAATCCGACACTGATTAAGAAGATCGGTCTGTCTTCATTGCGTTTGTATGCGAATGTGAATAACGCATTCCTGATTACTTCTAAGGACTATAACGGATATGATCCGGATAACTCATCTCGTTTAGGTGACAACAAATGGGGGGCTAACCGCCAATTCTTCACCTATCCGCGTCCGAGAACGTTTACGTTCGGTCTTAATGTAGCATTTTAATTCACCGTTATAAAAACTATAAGAATTATGAAACTATTAAAAGTATATATATCTGCATTTTGTATGTGTTCACTTTCTGTGTTGCTGAATTCATGCGACGATTTCCTGAAAGAAGAACCATTGGATATGAAGTCATCTGACCAATTCTGGAAGACGAAAGCTGATGCGGAGTCGGGTGTGAACGCATTGTATTTCGGTGGTGTACCTTATTTACACAACACTGATGTAGGCGGTGGCTGGACTCCTAAAGCGACAATGTGGGGTGGTATTGTGTCCGGATTGTACGTTGATAAGCGTAAGGATAGAACATTTACTACGGCATCCGAAGGGTGTAACTTCAATATTGAATCTTTTGATGATATTGCAATGAAATACTGGCATGAGTTTTATAAAGGTATTTCACGTGCCAACTTTGTTATTGCCAATATTCCGACAATGACTGGGGTGCTGGATGAAGCTACTATTAATAATTATGTGGCTCAAGGTAAATTCTTCCGTGCATACGGATATTTCTGGCTGGTCAAAGAATTTGGTGGTGTTCCTTATATTTCAGAACCTTACACATCTACAGAAGGTATGTACAAAGAACGTCTTTCTGCTGAAGAGGTTTATAAGAAAATTGAAGCCGACTTGCTGGATATTGTCAACGGGGATGCATTGCCGAATAAAACGTTCTATGAAAATGGCTGTTATGTTACCAGAGCAATGGCGCAGACTTTGCTGGCACAAGTTTATCTACAATGGGCTGGTGCACCGTTAAACGGAGGGGCAGACTATTATGGAAAAGCTGCACAGATGGCATTGAAAGTGATCAATGACAGTCCTCACGAACTTATTCATCCGAATGGAACGACTGATGATTTAAACTCAGCATATAATGTAATTAAGACGACGAAAGAATCTGCTGAAATCATTTATGCTAAAGAATACAATTACACCAATTATAGTGTAGGTAACTCTTATGCTTGCCGTTCTATCGGAACAGATGCTTTCCAGTGGGGAGTGTTCCATCCGGGAGGAGACGTGCTGTATAATGCATACCTTCCCTGTGATATGTTGCTTAACAGCTATGCCTCTAATGATATTCGAGGACATGAGAAACAGTTCTTCTTTAAGCAATATACCGATGCTGAAGGAAATACTCATACTTTGAATAATGCAGGCAACTGGGCATGGTTTGATGAAAATGCTTTGATTAGCGGCCACGACGGTGATTATAATATGCCGGTATTCCGTTTTGCGGAAGTCTTGCTGATTGCGGCCGAAGGTCTGGCACGTACAAATCATGAAGATAATGCTGTCGGTGGAGCTAAATATTATCTCAATCAAGTGCGTAAACGTGCTGGATTGGCAGATGAGACGGCTACAGGAAACGATTTAATACAATCGATTTTGACTGAACGTTTGCATGAGTTACCGTTGGAATTTAAGATTTGGGATGACATTCGTCGTACTCGTTTGTATCCGGAAGCATCTACCGAATCAGGAAAATTGAAATGGACTGCTCTTGCATCGGCTCAAATCCAAAACAAGCCCGATGGAAGCACAAGAGCCGGTGCCATTCCTGAATATGCTTTGTTATGGCCTATCCCGTTAGATGAAATTCAGGCTAATCCTGCGTTGGAAGGACATCAGAACCCGGGATGGAATTAATTAGGTAATAATAAATATTTGTTTCTGATAGAATTGGAGAGAGGGTAAAGGCTAATTATCCTCTCTCTATTGCTTAAACGGTTAGTCTTTCGGTTGTACTCTCGTTGACGCTCGTATCCTTTGGTTGACCACATGCTATTTTTTCTTATTTTGGCGTATCAGAGGACGGATAATTGCAGAAAGATGCTTTAATTTGTAACGTAAATAAAAAAGACTTGATAATTTAATTAATAGCTTAATTCGTAGACCATGAATAAAAAGAAACTACTATCTATCGCAATAGCCCTGCTATTGGGAGCTTCCTCTACCTTTGCGCAAAAGCAACCGGTAGACTATGTGAATCCTTTAATGGGAACTGATTCGAAAATATCACTATCTAATGGGAATACATATCCTGCCATCGCGTTGCCTTGGGGAATGAACTTCTGGATGCCACAAACCGGAAAGATGGGTGACGGTTGGGCTTACACTTATGCATCCGACAAAATCAGAGGTTTCAAGCAAACCCATCAGCCTAGTCCGTGGATCAATGACTACGGTCAGTTCTCAATCATGCCGATGACTAAACAGTTGAAGATCGATCAGGACAGTCGTGCTTCCTGGTTCTCTCATAAGGCAGAGAAAGCCACTCCTTATTATTATAGTGTTTATTTGTCAGAGTATGACATGACAACTGAAATAGCTCCGACAGAACGTTGCGCATATTTCCGTTTCACTTTCCCTGAAACCTCCGATGCCTATGTGGTGGTAGATGCTTTCGACCGCGGTTCGTATGTGAAGGTGATTCCCGAAGAAAATAAAATAGTTGGTTATACGACACGCAATAGTGGCGGTGTTCCTCAAAACTTTAAGAATTACTTTGTGATAGAGTTCGACAAGCCTTTTACTTTCAATAAAGTATGGGCAGACTATCATTTGGTTGAAACACATCTCGAACTGCAATCCAATCACGTGGGTGCTGCTATCGGATTTTCGACGAAAAAAGGAGAACAAGTGCATGCAAAAGTGGCATCCTCATTCATCAGCCCCGAACAGGCGGAACTGAACTTGAAGGAAATTGGTAATAAGACTTTTGAACAGACAAAAGAGGCCGGTCGTAAGGCATGGAACAATGTCTTGGGGCGTATCAAGGTTGAAGACAGCGATGAGAACCGTATGCGTACGTTCTACTCTTGTTTGTATCGTTCGGTGTTGTTTCCTCGTATGTTTTACGAAGTAAACGGTAAGGGGGAAACTGTGCATTACAGCCCCTATAATGGTGAAATCCGTCCGGGATATATGTTTACCGACACTGGATTCTGGGATACTTTCCGTTGCTTGTTTCCATTTGTTAATTTGATATATCCTTCAATGGGTGAGAAGATGCAGGCAGGTCTGTTGAATACCTATCTTGAAAGTGGATTCTTTCCTGAATGGGCAAGCCCGGGCCATCGTGGTTGCATGGTTGGGAATAATTCTGCTTCTGTAGTGGCGGATGCTTTCATGAAGAATATAACCAAAGCGGATGCAGAAAAAATGTATGAAGGTCTACTGAAAGGGGCCAATAGCGTACATCCGAAAGTTTCTACTACCGGACGCCGTGGATATGAATATTATAACAAACTGGGCTATGTGCCATACGATGTGAAAATTAATGAGAATGCGGCACGCACATTGGAATATGCATACGATGACTGGTGCATTTACCGTATGGGTGAAAAATTAGGTCGTCCGGCAGAAGAACTGGATGTTTATAAGAAAAGGAGTCAGAACTACCGTAATCTGTTCGATCCAGAAACTAAGTTGATGCGGGGAAAGAATTCCGACGGAACTTTCCAGACTCCTTTCAATCCTTTTAAATGGGGAGATGCCTTTACGGAAGGAAATAGTTGGCATTATACATGGTCGGTATTCCACGATGTACAAGGACTGGTTGATCTGATGGGCGGCAAGAAGATGTTTGTCAGTATGCTTGATTCTGTATTCAATCTTCCTCCTGTATTTGATGATAGCTATTATGGAGGAGTGATTCACGAGATTCGTGAAATGGAAATTGCTAACATGGGTAACTATGCACATGGCAACCAACCTATCCAGCACATGATCTACTTGTATAACTATGCCGGCGAACCGTGGAAAGCCCAATATTGGTTGCGTGAGACGATGAACCGCCTCTATCTTCCTACTCCGGACGGTTATTGTGGAGATGAAGATAACGGTCAGACTTCGGCTTGGTATGTATTTACTGCATTGGGATTTTATCCGGTATGTCCCGGTAGCAATGAATATGTAATGGGAGCTCCTTACTTCAAGAAAGCAACGATTACACTGGAGAACGGCAAGAAACTGGAAATCTCCGCCCCGAAGAATAACGATGATAATCGTTATATTCGTTCATTGAATTATAATGGCAAGAATTATACAAAGAATTATCTGAACCATTTCGATCTGTTGAAAGGCGGTCGTCTGGTGTTTGATATGGATAACAAACCGAATAAGGGAAGAGGTATCAACGAATCAGACTTCCCGTATTCATTCTCTCGTGACGCAAAGTAAGCTGATATGAATAATTTGAGAAAGAAAGTATTGATGATGACTATGGCGGCAGCAACTTTGTCCGCCATAGCCCAACAGCCGGTAGACTATGTGAATCCGATTATCGGGACCAATGGGATGGGGCACACTTTTCCCGGTGCTTGCACTCCTTTCGGATGGGTACAGTTGAGTCCGGACACAGACACAATTCCGCATAATGTAAATGGAGCTTATCAGAAAAATGCCTACGAGTATTGTGCCGGTTACCAATATAGGGACAAGACCATTGTTGGCTTCAGTCACACTCATCTTAGTGGTACGGGACATTCTGACTTGGGAGACATCTTGTTGATGCCTGCTGTTGGCGATGTGAAGTTAAATCCCGGTCGGGCGGATTATCCGGAAGAGGGATACCGTTCACGTTTTGACCATGCTACAGAAAAAGCTGTTCCCGGATATTATGAAGTGATACTGGACGATTATGGCATTAAGGCCCAACTGACAGCAACACAACGGACGGGTATACATAAATATACCTTCCCGAAAGGAAAAGATGGTCATTTGATTTTGGATCTGGTGCATGGTATTTATAATTATGACGGCAAAGTTCTATGGGCCAATTTGAGAGTCGAAAACGATACTCTGTTGACCGGATATCGTATCACCAATGGATGGGCGCGTACGAATTATACCTATTTTGCTATCTCTTTGTCACAGCCGATTAAAGACTACGGATATAAGGATAAGGAAAAAGTATTGTACAATGGCTTTTGGCGTCGTTTTAAGTTGGAAAAGAACTTCCCCGAAATCACAGGTCGAAAAATCGTGGCTTACTTTAACTTCGATACCGCTAACAATTCGGAACTGGTTGTAAAAGTGGCATTGTCGGCAGTCAGTACGGAAGGGGCCATTAAGAATCTGCATGCCGAGGCTTCCGGAAAGAGTTTCGAACAGTTGGCGGAAGCTGCTCGTACAGATTGGAATAGTGAACTGAAGCATTTCGAGATCGAAGGTACGCCCGATCAGAAAGCAATGTTCTATACTTCTCTTTACCACACCATGATTAATCCGTCTGTGTATATGGATGTAGACGGTTCCTATCGTGGGCTGGATCATAACATACACCGGGCGGAAGGATTCACCAACTATACTATATTTTCCCTTTGGGATACCTATCGTGCGGAACATCCTTTCCTGAATCTGGTGAAACCGGGACGCAATGCGGATATGGTGGAATCCATGATTAAACATGAGCAACAAAGCGTGCACGGAATGTTGCCGATATGGAGTCTGATGGGAAATGAAAACTGGTGTATGAGCGGTTATCATGCTGTGTCTGTACTGGCGGATGCAATAACCAAAGGCGTCTTTTCGAATGTGGATGAGGCATTGGCGGCAATGGTCAGTACATCCACCGTTCCGTATTATGAAGGTATAGCTGATTATATGAAGCTGGGATATATTCCGCTTGACAAAAGTGGTACAGCAGCTTCTTCTACTTTGGAGTATGCATACGACGATTGGACTATCTATCAGACAGCTTTGAAGGCAGGTAACAAGGAAATAGCGGAGACTTACCGAAAGCGTGCCCTCAATTATCGTACTATCTATGATACAAGTATTGGTTTTGCACGTCCCCGTTATAGTGACGGTTCTTTCAAGAAAGAGTTTGATGTATTGCAAACCTATGGTGAAGGTTTTATTGAAGGCAATTCATGGAATTTCTCTTTTCATGTGCCACACGATGTATTTGGCATGATCGACTTGATGGGAGGAGAAGGGACGTTCGTACAGAAATTGGATGAACTGTTCTCCATGCATCTGCCGGAGAAGTACTATGAGCATAATGAGGATATTACTGAAGAATGTTTGGTCGGCGGATATGTGCATGGTAATGAACCGAGCCACCATGTTCCTTATCTATATGCGTGGACTTCCCAGCCGTGGAAATCACAGTACTGGCTGCGTGAGATTCTGAATAAGATGTATAAGAATGATATTAACGGATTGGGTGGAAATGATGATTGCGGACAGATGTCAGCATGGTACCTTTTCTCCGTGATGGGCTTCTATCCGGTTTGTCCTGGTACAGACCAGTATGTATTAGGAGCGCCCTACCTGCCTTATCTGAAGATGACGCTTCCTAATGGAAAGACATTGGAGATCAAAGCGCCGGGTGTCAGCGATAAGAAACGTTACGTGCAGTCGCTGAAATTGAACGGTAAGGTATACGACAAGATGTACATTACACATGAAGACATTTTGAAAGGAGGCGTGCTTGAATTCAAGATGGGGGCGTCACCTAATAAACGTCGCGGATTATCACCGGAGGATAAACCTTATTCATTAACTAACGGAATCAACGAATAATCAATAAAGGAGTATGAAAAAGATACATTTAATCTATGCAGCCTGCCTGCTGGTAGGTATGGGGGCTTGTGCTGCAAGTGTGCAAAAACAGGTGAAGGATAATTCTGATGTATGGAAAGAGTACAATACAGGTGCTGTATTGTTTGAGGATAAAGCACCGGAAACGCTGGGATCGGACATTTACCACCGGATCATTCCCGATGCTGAATCGTACATCAAGGAACAGGCACGTACTGTATTAGCTACTCTTTACAATTCTCCGGAAGATAGTATTCCTGCAGTGCACAAGATACATTATACATTGGAAGATATCAACGGTATTTCTGCGAAAGGTGGTGGTAATGGTGATGTGACGATTTTCTACAGTACACGTCACATTGAAAAATCTTTTGCAGCGAATGATACGGCGAAGTTGTTTTTTGAAACACGCGGGGTGCTCTTGCATGAATTGACGCACGCATATCAGCTGGAGCCGCAGGGAATCGGCTCTTATGGAACCAATCGTGTGTTCTGGGCATTTATCGAGGGAATGGCAGATGCTGTGCGGGTTGCCAATGGAGGATTTGACGGACCGAATGCCCGTCCGAAAGGTGGAAATTATATGGACGGATACCGTACGGCGGGTTATTTCTTCGTGTGGTTACGTGACAACAAAGATCCTGAATTCCTGCGTAAGTTTAACCGGAGTACATTGGAGGTTATCCCTTGGTCGTTTGATGGAGCTATCAAGCATGTTCTAGGAGACGAATATAATATTGATGAACTGTGGCATGAATATCAAGTTGCGGTAGGTGATATACAAGCATAATAATGTAAATATGGTGAGTGTAATGGGTAAAAGAGGATTGTTTTTAGTATGGCTGTGCCTGGTGAGTATTTTGCCAGGCATGGCTCAAACCGAGAAACTGATTGATTATGTGAATCCATTTGTGGGAACAGATGGTTATGGTAATGTGTATCCGGGTGCGCAGATTCCTTTCGGAGGAATTCAGATGAGTCCGGACACGGATAGTAAATACTATGATGCGGCTTCCGGTTATAAATATAATCATTCCACCTTGTTGGGGTTCAGTCTGACTCATTTAAGCGGGACTGGTATACCTGATTTGGGAGACTTCTTGTTTATTCCCGGAACAGGAGAGATGAAACTGGATCCGGGGACACGTGAGGAGCCGGAAAAGGGATACCGTTCACGTTATTCTCATGAGAAGGAATGGGCATCACCTAATTATTATGCGGTGGAGCTGTCAGATTATGGAGTAAAGGCTGAAATGACGTCAGGAGTACGTAGTGGTATGTTTCGCTTCACCTATCCTCAATCGGATAAAGCTTTTATTATGATCGATATGAACCATACTTTATGGCAATCTTGTGAATGGGCGAATCTGCGCATGGAAAATGATTCTACCATCACCGGATATAAACTGGTGAAAGGCTGGGGACCGGAACGGCATATCTATTTCACGGCTACTTTCTCTAAAAAGCTGACCGGCTTGCGCTTTATGCAGAATAAGAAGCCGGTGATTTACAATACTTCCCGGTTTCGTAGCAGCTATGAGGCTTGGGGAAAGAATCTGATGGCTTGCATCTCTTTTGATACAAAAGCCGGAGAGGAAGTGATTGTAAAAACAGCTATTTCATCGGTCAGCACAAACGGGGCAAAAAACAATATGGCGGAACTTGCCGGACTCACTTTCGATGATCTGAAAGCTAAAGGAGAAGCACTGTGGGAAAAAGAACTTGGAAAATATACCCTTACTGCCGACCGTAAAACGAAAAGAACATTCTATACGTCGGCTTATCATGCGGCTTTGCATCCGTTCATCTTTCAGGATGCAGACGGACAATTTCGCGGATTAGATAAAAATATAGAGAAAGCCGAAGGATTTACCAACTATACGGTATTCTCTCTTTGGGATACCTACCGGGCTTTGCATCCCTGGTTCAATCTGGTTCAACAGGAAGTGAATGCCGATATTGCCAATTCCATGTTGGCTCATTATGATAAGAGTGTGGAGAAAATGCTTCCTGTCTGGTCGTTTTATGGAAATGAGACTTGGTGTATGATTGGTTATCATGCAGTTTCCGTATTGGCTGACATGATTGTGAAGGGAGTGAAAGGATTCGATTACGAACGTGCGTATGAGGCTATGAAGACCACGGCGATGAATCCGAATTATGACTGTTTGCCGGAGTATCGTATGATGGGATATGTGCCTTTCGATAAAGAGGCGGAATCAGTATCTAAAACATTGGAATATGCGTATGATGATTATTGTATGGCACAGGCTGCCAAGGCTTTGGGTAAAGAGGATGATTATCGTTATTTCTTGAATCGTGCACTCTCTTATCAGACTTTGATTGATCCGGAAACGAAGTATATGCGTGGCAAGGACAGTCAGGGAAACTGGCGTACACCGTTTACTCCGGTAGCTTATCAGGGACCCGGATCTGTAAATGGATGGGGGGATATTACGGAAGGATTTACTGTACAATATACCTGGTATGTACCACAAGATGTACAAGGATATATGAACGAAGCTGGCGAAGATTGGTTCCGCAACCGATTGGATGAACTGTTCACAGTAGAGTTGCCGGATGACATTCCGGGAGCACATGATATTCAAGGCCGTATCGGAGCTTATTGGCATGGAAATGAACCTTGCCATCATGTCGCGTATCTTTATAATTACTTGAAAGAACCTTGGAAATGTCAGAAGTGGGTCCGTACGATTGTTGACCGTTTCTATGGCGATACTCCGGATGCATTAAGTGGCAATGACGATTGCGGACAGATGTCGGCTTGGTATATGTTCAATTGCATTGGCTTTTACCCGGTGGCTCCTTCAAGCAATATGTATAACATCGGTTCTCCTTGCGTTGAGGCAATAACAGTTCGGATGAGCAACGGAAAAGTGATTGAAATGGTAGCAGATAATTGGTCGCCGAAGAATGTGTATGTAAAGGAATTGTATGTGAATGGCAAGAAGTATGACAAATCTTATTTGAAATATGAGGATATACGTGATGGCGTGAAACTACGTTTTGTCATGAGCAATAAACCGAACTATAAGCGTGCGGTATCAGATGAAGCAGTAGCTCCTTCTTTGTCGTTGCCTGGAAAGACAATGAAATATCAGGCTAATTTGATGAAAACGGGTATATCAAACCAGTGAAAATGACTTTTGAAGGAGTATTACCCAGTCCGTTTGATAGTACGAAGTGATGTTTTTATTACATTTGCCACTGTAAAACGATTATTAATTAAATATCTAAACCATGAGAAGATATTTCCTGTTAGTTGTGTGTTTGTGCTTGGCATCACTACTTCGTGCACAGAATAAGTTAGAGTTAATTTCTCCCAATGGAGAGCTGAAAGTGTTCTTGAATCTCTCGGATAAAATCTATTATAGTATAGATTATAACGGAGATGTATTGTTGAAAGACAATACCCTTCAGTTGACATTGAGGAATCAGGTGTTGGGAGAAAATCCCAAACTGCGCCGTCAGAAACGTACGAGTATCGACGAGCAATTAACTCCTATTGTTCCTTTGAAATATTCGAAAGTCAATAATCGTTATAATCAATTGCTACTGACCTTCAAAGATTATTCAGTAGAATTCCGTGCTTTTGACGATGGAGTTGCTTACCGGTTTATTACCTCACAAAAAGGTGATGTTGAAGTAATGAACGAAGAGTTTGCTATCAACTTCCCGTCGGATTATCTTCTTCACTTGCAACAACCGGGAGGCTTCCATACAGCTTATGAGGAACCTTACACACATGTTCAAAGTAATGCGTGGAAGCCTGAAGAACGGATAGCTGTTTTGCCGGTATTGATTGACACACAAAAAGAATATAAAATATTAATCAGCGAGTCGGATCTGGCTGATTATCCATGTATGTTTCTCAAAGGAACGGGCACGAACGGAGCAATTTCTGTTTTTCCTAAAGCTCCGCTTGCGTTTGCCGAAAACAGTGATCGTAGTGTGAAGATTACTCAAGAAGCTGATTACATTGCTAAAACAAAAGGTACGAGAAATTATCCTTGGCGTTACTTTGTGATAAGTAAAAATGATAAGCAGTTGATTGAGAACACAATGACTTATAAACTGGCTGAAAAGAATCAACTTCAGGATATTTCATGGATTAAGCCGGGACAGGTGAGCTGGGAATGGTGGAATGACGCTTCTCCTTACGGACCGGATGTGAATTTTGTTTCTGGTTATAACTTGGATACTTATAAGTATTACATTGATTTTGCTTCTAAATTTGGTATTCCATATATTATTATGGATGAAGGCTGGGCTAAAAGTACACGTGATCCTTATACACCTAATCCCAAAGTAGACTTGCACGAATTGATTCGTTATGGCAAAGAAAAAAATGTAGGGATTGTGCTTTGGTTGACGTGGTTGACGGTAGAAAACAATTTTGATCTCTTCAAGACTTTCAATGAATGGGGAGTAAAAGGACTTAAGATTGATTTTATGGACAGAAGCGATCAGTGGATGGTCAACTATTACGAACGGGTAGCCCGGGAAGCAGCCAAACATCATTTGTTTGTCGATTTTCATGGCTCTTTCAAACCTGCCGGACTGGAATATAAATATCCGAATGTATTGTCTTACGAAGGAGTGCGTGGCATGGAACAAATGGGCGGTTGTTATCCGGATAATAGTCTGTATTTACCGTTTATGCGTAATGCTGTCGGTCCGATGGATTATACTCCCGGAGCGATGATTAGTATGCAGCCTAATGTGTATCGCTCGGAACGTCCCAATGCTGCAAGTATCGGAACACGCGCTTATCAGTTGGCACTCTTTGTGGTTTTTGAAAGTGGTCTGCAGATGTTGGCGGATAATCCTACTCTTTATTATCGTAATGAAGATTGTACCCGTTTCATTACACAAGTTCCCGTAACGTGGGACGAGACTGTGGCACTGGAAGCTAAAGCGGGTGAATATGTCATTGTAGCAAAACGGAAAGGCGATAAGTGGTTTATAGGAGGAATGACTAACAATGGTGAAAAGGAACGTGAGTTTACCATAAAGTTAGATTTCTTGAATAAAGATCGCTCTTATCAAATGACATCTTTTGAGGATGGTATCAACGCAGGACGTCAGGCGATGGATTATCGTTGCAAGTCAGCCCAAGTGAAAGCCGGAGAACAGCTAACTATAAAGATGGTTAGAAATGGTGGCTTTGCAGCTGTCATTGAATGATGGCACATATTCTAACTTTCCATACATAAAAATGGAAATCATCTTTCAATCTATCACCATCCTTCTGAAACACCTTGTTCATCGAGCTTTCAGGGCGGTGATAGATTGTTCTCCACCTATCACCTAATCATTCATCTATCACCGTTTGAAATGAACATGCCTGCATATAAATATAAGCTTGTATGTAAATAGAAGTTTCAACAGGGGATACCTTTGGTTTCAAGGCGGGAAACTTTAGTTTCCATTAGGGGAAACTGCAGTTTCAGAGGCTTGAAACTAAAGTTTCCAAGGCTTGAAACAAAGTGTTTTACTACATGAAACTGTTTGTTTCAAGCGTTGAAACCAATCGTTTCACGGCACGAAACACTTTGTTTTGCT
>CAUHML010000054.1 GCA_959606905.1 uncultured Bacteroides sp.
GCCTAAGTTCCGGGGGAACTTAAGCTATCATTATTTTATGTAACTATTTATTTAACTATTAAATCATTATTTCTCTTCCGGTGGCAGAGGAGGTATAAAATCACTCAGTACATCATCATACTCCCTCTCTGACAGAGGGACGCTCTGCACCGCATTGTATGCGGCATAATCCGGATAGGACATGATCTCCGCCGTGCTCTCATCCGTCTTTCCGGCAACGAGGATAACACCTGTATTCTCCACCGATACAAGATTGCAGATGCCATCGGCAAAATCAGCATCGGAAAGATAGTATTCGCGTTTGACCGACAGAGCACCGGGACGTAGTCCATGCCTGCCAAAAATGACCAGCAGACCACCATCATCAAGCCTGCGGCAGTTCTTGTACCCGTGCCCGTCAAACTCCGCAACAACACACCCCGACAGGACTGTGCGGTAAGTAAACCGGAAGGGAGTATTTATATCTCCATTCAGGCTCTTCTCTATGATTTTAAAATCGGACTGATAATTAATTCTTATCATAACTCTTATAATATTGATGTTACATCGTCTATCTCCTCGGCTGTCAGGTATCCGTTCAAGTCAACACTTCCGCCACCTCCTGTCATGCCTGTAGGACTCCATTTCCCCTTTATCTTGCATTCATATATAGGGCCCGGTATGGTATCCCCCACAACAGCCCAGTCACCTACAACAGGAGATGGAACAGCCTCTTCCAGCAATTTAAGAGTAGAAAATAATCCCTTGTTGCGGATACCGTTCTGCTTGACCTTTTCTAGTTCGGTAGAAGTCTTGCTAAAGTTGTTGTTAAGACGGTCTGCCGCCTCACTCCAAGTACCTGTCTTGTTAATACTATTCAGTTCCATATCACTTCTTTACTTTTAAAGTCCCGTTTGTCACGACTCCTTCTACTGTCTCATATTCCACATATACCTGACCTGACGAAACATCATCTTTCCCCGGCCAATTACTGCAATCAATATTGGCCACATGCTTATACACACCCACTCCATTATATACCGGTTTCATTCCGACTAACAGCGTTTCGCCTTTAGAACCATAGAAGGATACGTTATTGGGATTAAGAATGATATCCGTATTTTCCACATGATTCTGTATTCTGATACGTTCCGGATATACAGTCGTTTCTAGTATCAATTGGTCCCCTGCATATTTCCGCAAAATCAAATCACCATATTCCCATCCGTCCGATGATGTGTCGAACCTTAATATCAAGGTGGCATGTCCTTCAGTCGTGTACATTTCAAGAGTATTTTTATCCGGATCAATGACAATGCGTTTCCCGTCAACAGATGTTTCTACTTTTCCGCGGAAAAATCCGCCCAAGGCTTCAACCACACCTCTGAACTTACCACCTAAGGCATAAATATAGCCGCGCAGGAACGTATCGCCACCATGAGTGGCAACGAAGTTCGCCATATTCGCCCATTCTTCATCGGTGGGTTGATAATTCGGATCATTACGAAACCTCATCACGGTCAATATAGCCTGTTGTAACGTGCCACCTGCCCAAAATGCCACATCATCATCGTCATTGTATATGCCGCTAACTCCGGCGGTGACCTTCTGCATCTTGCCATCCTTGTAGTTGCCTAACTGGATCATATTGGCCAATATCAAACCGCCAAGGATGTCCACAGAACCATCCTTAATCGCGCTGGCGATATAATTGATTGACTGGAAACCGGCTGTTGCCTTGTCATTGTCAAGAATTGAAGGCTTCCAGTCAGTAGCGATGGTCCCACGCTCTAGCTGAAGATCACAAACGGTTGCGGTACCACTGATAAGAAATATACCACTGCCATTGAAGGTGATCTTATGGGTATATCTCTGATAAGAGGATGTGAGAGGTTGAGAAACACTGAAAGAACCGCACGAAACAGACACAGACGTACCCTTTGCTTTATAACTGATAACATAACTTTCTCCTTTAATCAATGATACGGACTGGGACAAACTACCGATTGCGGCAGAGTACCCGGAGCCGGCATCACTGTCCGCAGATACGGTAGCCACTCCCGTCCAATATTCCAGTTGCTTGCTAAAAAGTTCGGTATCCGCCGATAGCTCGGTAGCGGCAGACAGGTCCTCTGTCTCATAATCTCCCGTAAACCCGGAATTACGCAACAGATTGACACTTCCGACAGCCGCATTGTCTATCGCATCCTGAGCCTTTTGGGCCAAATCGGCAGCCGCCTGTATCTCATCCGGCAGACCTTCCATGTTACGCCATCCGGTGGAACCCTGCTCGATATGGAACATACCCTTGATATCAACACCGCCTTTTTGTGTATAACGGATGTAAGTGCTCTCATCCTTGGCACCGATATAGGCATCACCATACACATTGATATAGGCGTGTCCGGTGGACTTGTCAAAGCCCAGCCCGATAACTTCTTTGCCAACCAAAGAAAAGGTATTGATACCTTGATAGAAAGTAATGGAAGGGGAAGTTTCATTAACAGAAGAAAGGATTATAGCTGCCTGACGGGTGATATCCGTCAAGTGTCCCAAACCAATAATATCATCACCGGCAACCGGGATATCACTGTCCTTATCGGCATTAGTTTTGTTCAAGTCAATATAGTCAGTTCCTACACCTGTCACCTCGCGCCAGTAGTAGCGGTTGGATACATTGTGAGATGTTCCTTCTTTAATGTTAAATTCTTGGGCTAATGCTAATGTACCGACTGTAAATTCGTTATTGATTGTCACTCCATCGACTTCCGACAAAAAGAAACAGTGGTAGCTCTCATCAAGTTCCTCCACCCTGACACACTTCATTCCGGCCGGAGATATGATCTGTTCACCACCAACATGCGTTTTCTTTTTCACTTCAAGTTCATCAAAGACAGCCTTAATCTTCACATAAAGCCGGTCAACAACGGCTTGAGAGGTACCATCTTCCAATACAGTAATTCCACTACCATTCTTACCAACCAAAAAACCTTTCAGGAACGTGATCAGCTCATTGGCAGTGTCTTCTTTATCTTTGCGTAAAAAGTATTTGGTGAGCTTTTCTATATCAGAATTATCCATGTTTTCTAGAATCCCGATAAATATGCGCCCAATTCTTTCAGCTGTATTCTCTCCTTCTACAGATGCGTTTCTTACTTGAAGAGCCAGTTTCTTTAATATGTCAACAGAATCGCTCATTCTCCTATTACACGAAAAACAGTTCTATTAGATTTTAATTTCCCTTCACCGTTATAAAGTGGCATACCGCATTCTTTTAGGTAAAGCACGCATTCTTTCAGGTAGCGGTCAGCTATACTACATGCATCGCTATACACCATCATCTTTTCCTTGAATACTGTATGACTGCTATATTCACCTTCCTTGTTCACGAAGCCGAAACGGGATACATTTCCATCTCCATTTTTGACAATACAGGCATAGGTATAATAAGCCAAAGCTACGCGAAGTCCAGTGATGATTATCTTCTTTTTACATTTAGTTTCATAAGTACCTCCGTCAAGCAGTAGCTGGTATTTTTCAGGATTTTTTTTCACGTCAAGGAACAGTTCGTCTCCCAACGCTGATTTGATGTAGATATTCTCCGACTCACGGATGTAGGTTTCTATCTTGTCAGGATCGAGATGTACAGACATTCCGCGAGACAAAGCCGATACCTCATCTGTTGTTATTAGATACTGCTGCATTTCGTACATACTTTAATGGTTCAACACTATAATCATTAGAGGGGTTGACTACCTCATACCAATAGCTGAATATACGGCTAAAGGTACGCTCTATTAAGCGCTGTTGCTTGCTTACGATAGAATTGTAATACTCGAAAGCATCTTCCAAAATATCGCCTGAGAATCCGACTTTACCAATACGGATGCAATACCATGGCTCTTGGCCATAAGCTGAATAAATACGTTCAACCACACTTGCGTCAGTAACGGTAAATTCTTTGTCGTAATTTTGTGAGTTCATATTTACTATTTCAGGCTTTTCCTCATCGTTTTCTAAAGTAACTTCCATGATCTTTGCTGCATTCGTATCACCTTGCAACTGGATGAGTGTATTTGAGAAACTGTCATCATCGTCTGTATCTTTCACTTCGTTGCCTTCTTCGTCAAAGGTTATGTTCGATCCCTTTTTGGTGAATATCATAGCGCCAGGGAAGAAATTATTTCGTACATTTCTGTACTTGACATTGGACAGACCTTCATCGGTACTCATCTCTGTAGCTACCCGGTCACCTTTTCCGACTGGATAAGTATTTTTCCCGGCCATTGACACCCATAGGATTTGACCTTTGTAGTATTCAATGCCTCCGGCTGCTTCTATTTGAGCCAGTATAACATCTTTTTGAGGGTTAAAAACATCTATATAGTCGATGTTTTCTTTCTTGACCTGCAGAGCTTTCCCTTTACGTGTCTTCTTTCCGCTCCAGTCTGGATGTACTGCTATTTTTGCCACATAACCGTTTTCATCTTCTTCTGTCAGACGGCAATTTTCAAATGGTACGTGCTGCATCTCCACTATCTCACAGAAAACATTGTAGTTAACATGGATTGCTATTCCATTGAGTTCGGACATGTCTTTACATAGTAACATGTGCACATCATCCAATGTGTCACCTTTTCGATTGACTACATATTTGGAAAAAGCAACCTCACGGAATCCGTTTCCTTCAATGAAGTCAGCGAAACGGTCTGAGCATTCAGATGCAGTAGAGCTTGCAGCAATGATATTCTTTAATGTCTGCGGATATAGGTTGTCCTGTCCGTAGGCTTGAATTCCTAGATTTTGTAAATAGCTTGTATCAATGCGGTTACTGCTTTTCTTTTTTAGATCTCTTACTCTCATATTCGCGAGGTTTACGTTCGTCCTTTATTTCTTTTATTCAACTTTATCTTCGCCTTCTCCATTCATTGCGTTCACAATTTCAATGGCCTTGCTTAGATGCAGATTCAGAACTTTTTTACTGATTTTCTTGCCGTTGATTTGGAAATCTTTCAACGTGTCAGCCACGGATTCTTCAGAAACTCCGTCTTGTAATGATTCTACCATTGAATCAAGCAGGCTTTGATTGTATCCACATTTGTTAACACGTTCTTTCCAGTCCGTAGGTACATGGGCGAAATAAATTTCACCTTTCGGATTTTTGGCAAGGTACTTTTCAGCAACTTCATCAGTGAGGTTGTCATTAGTGTACATTTTATTGCTTCCGAACTCCGGTTGAAGCAGGACACCATTCTTTAATATGTAATTACATTTTTCTTTCATACGGTTATTCTTTTTGATGTAAACAGTCATTTCGATTACAGCATCGCGATAGCAGTCGTTACACGATGTCTTGGTGAATTCTTTTCCTAATACTTCCTTGTACAATCTTTCTATCTCCGATTTATCAGAAGAGGAGTAGGAGGGAAGTTCTCCTAGCTCCTTTAATTTATCAACCACTTCTTCTAACTCCATAATCATTCAGTTGGTTTTGTCAGTGTTTCAACAAGCGTTTTTGTCGCATCGTAAGATGTTTTGTACAAGAATAATGCTGATTTGGGAACCTTGGTTTCTTGCAAAGAGATATTCCATCCCCCTTCCGTTTCTTCGGAATACTTGTCATTGCCGATCTCTGCGGCTTTCAAACCTTGGTAGTAACCGTAAACCTGGAAAGCTGAATCTCCCGGATTTTCGGTTTTATTTAACCCTTTGGCTTTATTTTCCAATACAACGACAAAATCACCGTTAGCAAGCCCGTCAATAATGTCATTGCATACATCGGGGTCATTTGCTAATACAACCATGTTCACTGTGTTAGTAAACGTGTTACGATAGGTTCCTGTTGCCAAGGTTGTATTGGTACCAGTAAAGGGGGTTGCACCGAATACCTGTACCTTGTAACCTTTTTTACCTGTTTTCAGTGCAAGAGTTTCGATCACATTCTTACGGGTTGCGTTGAATGTAACCGCACCGAAATCCACGTCTGCGCGATTCATTATCACACCTTCCTGTTCCAGCCCGGGAACGATAGGATCATCGCACGATGGTGCGATGTCCTTTTTGATTGTTATATCACATATTGCCATATTTGCTCTTTTTCGTTAGTATGCTACCTGTACCAACTCATCTTCGCCAATCATGGAACCTAATTTTCCTGTTGAATAAATGTAGTTCTTGCGGGCTTTCTTATCAAACCAGATATCCAAGTCCGACATCGGTTCGGTGCCCTCACATCCATACATCAAGTTCTCAGGAGAACATAAAACAGCACGATGCGGTAAGTTAAGTTTGGTTTTGTTGTTCTGATAGGCTTGAATAAATCTATCCCAAATGGAACATTTAACGATGGTTGTTCCATCGTATTTGCTGACCTCTACACCGTCAAATACAACTTCCCAGGGCATGATTACCTTGTACTTTTCTTTCATATCGTGAGTCAGAGCATCGCACATTGACTTGGTGGCGAAAATTGCGCATCCGTCTTTTTGGAAAATCCGGCTGTCGGCATCTTGCAACATCGCATCGAATATTGATGTGGCAATGCCTGTTTCTTTCATCTTTGATTTTTGTAATGCATATGATTCTTCTGCGTTGGCTGCAATTTCAGTGTGCTGTTCGGCATTGTTGGTACAGATGGCAAACAGACGTTTGAAAAAACCGTCACATGTTTTAAATAGTTCGATGTTTACTCCGTCAGTGATTTGACCACCTCCAGTGACAGACGCTGCTGATTTATCTCCAAACCATGTAAAACGCCACATCATTTTCATCATAGCTTCAGACAGCTTCGGCAGTACAATACCGTCCATATATTCGGTCGATGTCAGGTCTCCTATATTTGTTCCCGTTTTAAGGCAGTACTTGGCAATGGTGTTTTCCAAGTCTGTATAGCACATTTCCAAAGGAATTTGCCAATCCCCGATTTCCCATTCCTTTTGGGCGGCAGCGATAGCCACTTTTTTATATTCAGGGTCGCATCCGGAGCCGGCTACTCCGATATCTTCCATTTCACCGATAAAACCTGCTTTTTTACCGTTAGTCACATTGGGCATAAACGTCATAAAACGCTCCATGTCCTCGTTTTGAAAGACTGTTAACTGAATAAGGTCTTTCAAGTCTTTTACAGCCTGATTATCAGGTGTAAGTTTGTCAAAATCTAAAATAGGCATTTCCCCTCCTTTTATTACTTGTTGTTTCTTTTTTCTCTTTCTTCACGAAGTTTTCTCTGAATAGGCGTTTCATTTTCTTCTACTCCTTTTATACCCTTGTTGAACGTTTGGGTACGAGCTGACACTTTATAAGTACTACAATGTTTTGCCAGCCAGTTTTCGCCCCCGGCCATACGGACTGCGTTCAGAATCTTGTTGTCCTCAATGGTACGGGCATTCGTCTTTAGAGAAGCATTCTCAGTTTCCAACTCTTCTATACGGGCTTTTAAAGCTTTCACTTCATCCTCTTCCAATTCATCAGGATCTTTAATTTCTGTAATAACGCCATCTGTCACAATGATAGTCTTTCCGTCAGGCATGACATGTTCGCCATCGGGACTTGCTGTATCTCCTACTTGGGGTTCACCTTCATCTCTTTCCACGGTAAGCGTGTTACCTTCGGCATTTGTCAATTCCATAGATACGACCTGTACGTCTTCAATTTTTTGATAGCCGCATTTGGCCAGCAGCCTGTCTATGATAGTCTGCTTCACTGTTACTTCTTTTTCTTTGTTCATTTTTTTGTTATTAAATGTGTAAGTTCTCCCTTTGGCAGTTGTAGGCATAAGAACGGTCGTGATAAAACCTAATTGTTTGGCTGTTTCACCACCAAACCAACCGGCTTTATTCATTTGGGCTTCGATAACTGAGGCTTCCGATCCTGTGCGTTCTACATACAAAGCTAGCATCTTGTTTTTTTCACTCTCCAAGTTTGATTTTATTGATTCTAGGGTTTCAAGATCAAGGTCTCCATCGTATGAAGCCATATAAGGCTTGTGAATAAGAAACTTTGCATGTGGATAAGCAAAACGTCTTTCTTTTGCAGCGGCCAATAATATCACGGTTGCCATGGATGCACATCGTCCTACTGCAGTACAGCTGATTTGCTTTCCTGAAGCACGTAAGGCGTCATAAATGGCATACCCTTCAACGGCATCACCACCGCATGAATGTATCTCAATATCAATAACGTGGTCATTCGGATCTATCCAAGATAGGAAATTTTGAATATCGGGAAAAGACAATCCCTCTTCACCAGTTAGATACCAATTTTCCATTTTGTCTTTATCCGCAACAATATCTTTGTTGATGTATAATTTCGCCATATATAATCTATTTTGAAGCAAAGGTAAAAAACGGTATATGGCTATAAGAATTTCAGAACACAATAGCACTGACACGCTTTGTCAGTAAAAAAATAAGGGGAAGAATAATCTTCCCCCTTATTGAATTGAAACGTCAACGGACAACCTGTCAATGACTCTATAGATGGTCCTTTCTGAAATGCTGTATTCATCTGCCAGGTACTGCATGATATATGCCTTTTTATGACCTTCAGCCGTAAGACGGGTGTAGTCTTTATACATTTCTAGGTATTTAATATCTGATGCATCTAATGACATTTCAGACATTATCCTAAGAGTGTTCCTGTTTATATATAATAGTTCGTATGCTTTCATAAACTACCGCTTTCTTCTATGTATTTAATTCTATTCGCAACTGAAGTAAACTCTTCTACAGAAACGACAGGGGCAGGAGCCATCATCATTCCTTTGGCGACTGCTCTGGCCAGCATATCTTCGCCTAAAGTTTGATTATTCGTTGCTGTTACATTAATAGGTACACCTCCACCCATCATATTGAAGGATGATAGGATAGGGGCGAACATGGACGTAGCTTTGGCGGTTATAACGGATTCTCCATTCGACAACTGTGCCGGAATACTGTCGCTCGTTCCTGTCCCCGGTCCTGTAACCAAACCACCTTCTGCAAATTTAGCACTTTTTACTATCTTAACAGCATTTGCAATGTTAGAAAGGATTGTTGCAATACCTGATGCCATTGTAGCTATACCAAGAATACCTTTCCCTGATTCAGCGGATACCATTTTTGCGATCGCCTTACCTGAATTGATGGCGATCTCTGCCAAAGCCAACATTTTGCTTGCCATAGCAAATCCTCTGTCAGACTCCCCAATTTGTTCTGTGAGAGCTACAAGGCCATTTGTCACCTGTTCCATTGCTTCATATTTAGCTTGTTCTATTTCAATCTCCTTATCGCTCAGTTCTTTTTTGGATTCCAGATAAGCATTCTGTGCTTCCAGCTTGCGAAGATTAAATGCTTCTATACTTTCACCTTCCATTTGCTGCAGGCTATCGAGCTCGGCTTTCTTTTGTTCCATCCTTATACGAAGAATTTCCTCTTCGTTATCATATGCTTGTGCGATTTCCGTTTCAAAGCGTATGCGCATGGCTTCCTGTTGCTTGTTGATAATATCCTGCTCATGGGCGGCTATAAGTTCATCCATTTGAGTGTTATATTTAGTTTTGATGGCAAGTTTCATTTTTTCGGTCTGTTCTGTGCTGGAGAGTTCCGCCTCGTATTGTGCCTGTAATTGTTGTATCTTTAACTGATACTCCTGCTCGCTGCCTTCCTTGACCGATTCCAATTGCAGGGATATCATTTTTAAACGGTTCTCCAGTTCTTTTTTCAGCTCCTCATCGGACAACTTGCTAAGCTCCATAGATTTTTGTTGTTCCAAAGCCTTTATTTTGGCGTTGATGGCTTCACGAGCCTTGGCGGTAAGGTTCTCTTCTTGCTTTAAACTGATTTGCAAATCCTCAATCTGCCGGGAATAGTTCAATTCAATCTCTTTCCGTGCTTGTTCTCTCTTGTCTTTCACTAAGGCAAGCATAGCATCTTCTGCTGCCCTTACTGCTTCCAGTTCTGTTTGCTTTGCTTCCTTTGCTTTGTCTGCACCTTCCTGGCGGATAGAGTTTAGGGTGTTTTGCTGCTCTGTCTGACGGGTGTAACTGCTTTCTTCCAATTCACTTAATCTGTTTACTTCTTCGCTTAATTTCCTAAGGTCATCAATAGTGCTTTCCGATATACCGATTTTTCCAATAGCTTCATCTGCTGTAATTGCTCCTTTTTGCATGTCCTCAATGGTCTTAAGGGCTTCCTTTGTTACTTTAGTATATCCGAGCATATTGGCAATTCTTGCTTTCGCTAAGTCTGTTTGGATTTTTAAGTCCTCCTTTTCCATTGCTGCAGCTTTTTCCGCAGCTTTGATACGTTCCTGTGTGGACAGGGTCTGGTCGTCAGCAGCTTTTTTCAGCTTCTCAATTTCAGCTCGGTTAGCGGCACGTGACATGGACAGCATGACTTCCCTCTTGTCTATCTCATTCAAGACTTCTGCCAGCTTCCACGCCTGTTTGGTTTCATTGACTATTTCATCACCGATACCAGCGAATATGGATTTGGCATCATTCCCCGCCTGTTTGAAGTTCCCGGTAAACAGATTCACTAAAGCACTTCCCAACTTGCCTGCCCGGTCTATTAAGACATTTACTGTGGCACCCAGAGCCCCCATTATTTTATTGGCTGCTTCCACGCCCTTCTGTGTTTTGGTGAACCATGATACCAAAGATCCTAAAGCTACAATTAATACTCCAATACCAGTTCCAAGTAGAGCAACTTTCAACAGTTTCAAAACTTTAATCCAGCCGGTTGTGGTGGTCGAAACAGTAAGCATTTCTGTTTTTACTCCAGACAAATAATTTCTTACTCCACCCAAGGAGGTCACCATTACATTTATCTGCTGCACGAACGGGATATTGGCATTGGCGGCTTCCATTATAGCTTCCTTGTAATTGCCAACATTTCGGTAATACCGCTGTGTCCCTTCTTCAGCGCCCTTTAGAGCATCAGTAACCTCATTAATCTTGTTTTTCAATTCTGTGCCGCTAGCACCTTTACGTTCCGCTTCGGATAAAGCATCGTATTCAGCCGTTAGGTTTGACAGTTTGGCACGGAGAGAAACAAGGCTGTTTTCTTGTGCCTTCTCCTGCTTGAGCTGATTTTGCATTGTTTTCGTTATAACACGTATCGAATCATTACAGTCGTTGATATAGGCTTTAGATGCCGCCATTTCTTCATTGTACTGCTGCCTTTTTATGTCTCCAGCCTTTAACTGTTCCTTCAGTTTCGCCTCTGCTTCTTTGGCTTTGTCGATTTTTGTCTGATACTCGGCTATAGCTTTGATAGCCTCATTATAATTCACTTTGATATCAAGTATCTTTTCTACTTTGTCTGCCATAATTTTAGATGTCTAATTGTAATAATTCAACATTTGCTATTCCTGTATTTTCTGCTGTAACGGATAGAATTGCATAATATTTCCCATATTGGGCCAGATATGCTGGAGTGGTCATATCTAAGTCTCTCAAGTCTTTTTCTGTTATTTCTATTTTTTCTTTAATGATTTTGGGGGTATACACTGCATTTTGAAAGCTTGTGTAGAATCTTTTTATGATATCTGTGAACGACAATTGTGTGAAGGTTCCATTTGATAGACCTCCATTGTTTTCCTCGAGAAGTATTCTTGGTTGAACTTTTTGCAGTTCAGCCTTTCCCTCTCCGTCATATTTGTACAATCGTATGAATGCTGTAATTCCTCTCATGTCGCATCCTGCAAATTTCAACTCTGCCATTTCTCTAGACTTCTCTAATGAGCTGATCAAGCAAGTAATTTCTCCACTGTAGTTGCCTTTTACCGTATCATCGTCTTTGTATTTAAGTATATTTCTTTGTGCAAAGCCATCGATAGTGAATTTCATTTCTTTAGGCTTGTTGGCCATATACGATGCTATTACCCGTCTAGTCCAATTGTACGCTTGTTCTTTTTTCTTTATGATATCATCGACAGACATAAATCTTATAATGTTCGTGCCTTCAATAGGATATGCAAATACGCCTAGCATGGTAGATATTGCTTTAATAAAATCAAGCTGTGTCATATCTGGCAAATTTGGTATAATGGGGTAATGACCATTCCCGTTAAGAATACTTTCGTCTGGTTGCTTGGGCGATACAAGGCTGTTTTCCATTCTTAGATTTATGATTCCATCTACACCGTTTGATACGTCTGCAATAAATCCGATATTTGTGAATCCAAACCGGATATCTGTACCTTTGTTTACTGAGTCAGACTCTACACCTTCGAACTCAAACGTAATATTGTAAGAGTTTCCTCCATTGCTTATTATATCCGTATATCCTATGTTGAATATTTCATTGTTCTCTCCGTTCTCAATATAATAAGCTATCATGGCTGCATTGCTGGGATAGAAAGAAGTTAAAGTATGTATTGATACTTTGCCTGAAGCATTGAGCTTTATGGAGTTTCCTTTTGTCTTTATTCCACTAATGAATGTGCCTTCGCTTAGCGAGCTTTTATTTACCGTTCCATAATATGATGAATATTCTTTGTTTTCGAAGTAAAGTTCAATAGGCCCGGTTCCTTGGTTAAGGTAATATTTTGCATTCAACCACAGTTCATTCTTTTGAGAGAATTCCAACCCGTCATTTCTTGTCAGCAATGGGATAAACAGCTTGTTCAAGACTGCTTGCTGTTCACTTGGAAAAATGAATATCACATCATTATCAAGTGATATATGTTCTAAAATCCATGTTGCTTTAACTGCCGGATGATAGGGTAAGTCTTTATCGGCTGAACGTATATTGTAATTTACTTTTGGGAAAAAGAAATCTCCATGACTATCATATTGGCTTACGTTCTTTCCGCTATTCCATTCGATGTAATAATCAGGAAATGGATCATTCCCTTGGCTTTCATAATGCCAACGTTCTTTTAAATCTTGCAGTTTTTTTTCTTCATTGGCAATACTTGAAAATTGTGTTGCGTTTCCCCATATTAATGCGGTTTCAAACACATCAGACGTGCCTATCAAGTATATTTTTGCCCCTTTGATAATTTCTACTCCGTTTCTTATGTATCTAGCGTCAAGGTAAAATGAAGCAACGGAATATTGGCAGGATGGCAGGTCTGCGTGAAGAAATGCAGACTGATTCCTCACTGTGTTTGGAAGTTTAATAGTGTAGCTTGTGTTACTTACAATTTTGCCTATATCGGTGAATATATTATTCTTGTATTTTAATGTGATATTGGTGCTGTCATCCATATCTACTAATTTGTTGTTGGCACCGACATATAATAATTCATTTCTCATAAGCTCTGCACGTTAGTTTCAGGTAATATAATGTTCGCTTCAAAGTCTTGCAGTGATACCCGCTGTTTGACGAAATTTCCCACAGACACATTTACGGCCATCCATCTGGCGTTACCGTTATCATCATAGCCCATGAACATATCAACAACAGGAGATGTGGCCATTTGGTAAAGGAAGTCATAAGTTATGCTGTCTATTAATGGAGCGCATACGGGAAGTGTCGTTTCTTCCATTTTCCTTTGCTTTCGTCCGCTACCTCCATGGTATCCGTTCTTGTAACTGTAATCCTGCATATTGTTTCTGATGAACTCTCCGTCATTGGATACCTGCGAAGTCTCGTTTCCTTGCATGAATAGCCAGTAACACCACATTCCATGGCGGTTGATCCATCTCAAGTATATTCCACAGTCTGAATTGTCAACCTTACAAGTGATCTTTGTGGCCATATTGAGCAGCCCTCGGAAGGTGAAATCAAAGGTGTGGTCAAAAACAGATGCTGCCGTATTACTTCCAGGTAGATAAAATTCCACCCTGTCTGAAGCATCTATTCCAGCAAGAATGATATTCCATGCATTTTGTCCTGATAATGCGATAGGGGAGCTTTCGGAACCATCTATAGTTACTTTTACATTCCCTGATGTTGCAGAGTATAAGCCTACAGAGAATGGGTAGTTTTTGAACCATGTCAGCACTCGGCTTCCATTATACTGCTCTCCAACCTTACTGGCTCCCCACAATATGAATACGTTGAACTGGAAGCTGTTTTCAAGTGTTCCTGATTCGTTATACATATCAAGCTCTATGCTAAACAGACGTCCTAACTTACTATCTTCGGCGTGAGTTGACTTGTAATCGACTTCTCTGTATTCGTCAAAATAGCTCTGCGTATAGAATGATAGGTCAAAGAAGCAGGAACCACCGAACGTCGCTCTGTTCTCTCTGTCTGATGTGGCTGTGGTGGTGTCCGTTACCGTTGCAGTAACAGATTGATAGTTTCCGCCAAGGATATTTATTATCACAGGATTAAAGCAGAATCCTATTTGGTCAGGATATTCAATTGTTGTATTATCTATCGTATGTGTTCTCATTGTCGAAATTCAGATTTATATGTTCAACTTCTGTTTCATATATAGCCGATACCCTGCTAGCTATATTGTCCACGGTATTTTCTAGATCACGGGAATAGATTTCCTCATGTTTTCTGTTTCGGTATAGTTCCGTTCCTTCCTTGGCTATCTTTCTAGCGACAAGGTAGGCGAAGGAATCGGGCTTCTTTACTTGTATACCCTTATCTTCCACCCATTGGCGGATAATCTTGTAAAATCCTTTCGGAACTTTCCCTGGCCCACGTCCGGTTTCTAGTACTGCGAATGCCTGCCTGCCCCACAAAACGCCTCCGTCCTCCGACATTTCTACTTTCAGACTGCCCTTTGTCCTTCCACTGGCTACTTGTCCGGCTGCTTCATGGTTGGCTATAATTCGCTTGCGTAACGCTTCCAGCTCTTCACCTATTATCCTTAGGGTTCCGGCTTTAGTTTCTGCTGCCATATACAATCTCTTTCACGCTCTTGTTGCAAATAACAGTACCCATTATCTCTTCTAACTTAAGTTGGATAACTATTCCGGTTACATTAACATCCAGCTTGTCATAGAAAACAGAATAAGGGATATCTCCTGATATTTCTTTGAACATCCCACTCCTGTTCAATAGCAATATGAATTCTTTGGCTTTATTCTTGCATCCTTCTATCACTGCATCATTTTCTGTGCCATCAAAATCGAACTTGGTTTTATCCATGAAGGCCATCATACAGTTAGGGCAGTCTCTTAACTGCTGTCTGCCTAGATTAAAAGTTCCGCTTACAGGAAGGAGATTAAGCACTGCCGGCAATTTAATCTTGTCCAGTCTTATATTGGCTGTTTGCCAGTTGTCAAAAAGGTAACTTACACCCTCCATGGAGTCTACTATCTTTTTAATTTTTTGCTCTACCGTCATTTCTTCTTACTTAATATGTTTCTTAATCTACGTTCGAATCTTACTCTTTTGGCGTCCATGTCAAGACATTTATATACTCTGACCCATGGCACGCTGTCTACTTCTGCATGATCAGTGATACCCATGCGCTGCGCATAGTAATCAATCATGCCGAAAGGTCCAAAATTTAGCAATTCGGATCCTGCTTGCTTCTCTTCGGGTGTGGGTGGTACATTAGTCGACGCGAATAGTTTATTTATTCGTTCAACTTCTTTGGCCACCCATTGTACGAATCCCAGTACATCGCTAGCTGGAAGTTGGGATATATAACGTTTACTCAGCCCCATCAGTACAGTACAGGGAACGAACAATATATCGTGTTCTGTTTCGATGGATTGCAGTTGCATCAGTTCTCCCATATTTATGTCGTTTAGGGTATCTGGTGTCTTATACTGCCCTAGTTGATAAGGTTTTCTCAGTTCATCCAACTTGGTTCTAATGACCTCGGGTTCGGTGGCAATGCTGCTTATTGTTAAAAATTCTTTTACTGTCATATCTTTCCTATTTTTGCTTTTGGTCGTTTTGGTGTTGGTTTGATACGGAATATCATTGCCATTATCAGCATATCAAGGTAATCTGTGGAATGACCTAATATTTCTTTCATTTTTTCTTTGCTGATTATTCCTTTCTTCCGTGTGTCTGCATCAATATGTGCTTGTTTGAGAACTGACAATTCTTCAATGATCCGTTCTCGCTGTGCTTCCGTGCATACAATACGAAGCAATCGATTGTTAATCATCTCAGCCAGTTTGAAGGCACACTCTGATTTCAAATTGTCAAATTCAGGATTAATAGGTCGTGCTCCTCCATGAAACTCCTTGATACCGTTCAGATAGCTTTCAAGATAGTTCCCCAATCCGTCAGAGTCCGCAATCATCTTACTACGAGGAATTGAGCATTCTATCATCATCCGCTTCAGGTCTGTTTCAATGGATTTTCCAGTACTGTATTCCTGATCCAGTTTGATAAAACACACATTCCCTTTCCAATGACCGGCGATAAATCTGTCTCGTCCCTTCATTGCAAGGTCTGCAGAACCGGTAGATTCACCTGCAGGAGCAATGAACTCATTCGTGAACAAGTCACAGATAGCGTCGTAGTTACACAGGGCAGTCGGGTCATTATCATACTCCCAATTGCCGAAATATAGGCGTTCCTTTGTTACCCGGTCTTTTGTGTTTCGAAGACTTTCGATGTAGTCTTCTGTTGCCCAAGGATTATCCTGCACCAAAGCCTGGATAAATGCATAAGGAGCTTGTAATTTGTCTTCTTTCCAGAGCTTGTAGAATTCACGGTATAGCCAGTTTTTCTTCGGGTTGCAGGTGATAAGTATCTTTCCGGGTACATGATATACATCGTTCATGTGGCGGCCGATACGGGTTTTCAAGACTTCGAAGGCAAGGTAGTGCACTTCACCAGCTTCCTCTATCCATCCTCCTGTATATTCCTTAGACCCCAATCGTTCATACATCGGATCTTTCACCGGATAATACGTCAAGTCAATATAAACGATTTCACTTCCGTTGTCGAAGGCTATCCCTTCATTTGTTGTCTTGTATGCCGTGAAGCTGTGAGAAGATGCTACCTTATTGAAGGTCACGGTAACGGACTCACGGCTATCCTTCAAATTATTTCGGCCAACAAACCAGCGAGTACCGGGAAGATAGTAGGCACATTGCATCAGCCATTCACAGCCTAGCCATGATTTACCACCACCTCCGGCACCACCATACAATAAAAATTTCGTTTTGCTGTCACGAAGAAAATTGTATGCCAATCGCTGTTTTAAGTTAATCTTTTGCTCCATATCACTTCAATTTGTCAGCTTCGGGAGTATAGGGAAGAAAGTCAAATCCGTTGAAGGGTTTGCCTTGTGTTGTATGATCCACTTCCTGTTTGTCGGACAACCCTAGCTTTCGGGCTATAATGTTTGCATTGAAAGCGCCAACACAGGCTCCTTCAAATTGTTGAGTCTCGATGGTTTCTTCCACCCGCGCGATGACGTGCAAAAAATCTTCATCATTTTTTTTCATGCATTCACTTCTGAAGCTACTCCACCAACGTGATGAAGTACCTAGATAGATACATAATCCGGTGAGAGAGTAGGGGCGCTGTGTAGGTGAAACTTCTTGTTGTGTTTGCTGTTCATTAACAGTTTCTGTTCTTTTACCTTTTTTGCGTCTAACAGGCATGGTACGTTGTATAGCCTTTCTTGTTGTCCATGGGTTTTCATCACACCATTGGAAATATTCGCACGCCGCCTCCCATAACGCTTCAGGCGTGGCGAAGAGTTTATCCCTGCCATGCTTGCTGCGTAACATCCAAAACTGATTTCCTTTAGGTGCTGCCATTGTTTATAGTGTTTTAAAGATTGGTATAATTTCTTTGTCCAAATCCCATTTGCGATTATTGGGAAGAGGAAGTGTGAATTCATATTGCAACGCTTTCAGATAATCACTCTTACTTGCGCTCCTTCCGTTGGTTGATGCTACTTGAAATGACGAACCTCTTAACTCTTTTTCTGGGCTTATCTTCATTCCTTTATCGAATATGTTAAAATCCTTTCCGATGTAAGCTGTGTTTAATCTGACGATGTCAGCTGTGGAATGATAATGCTGGAAGTACCATTCACCAAAACGGAAGTTGGCTGTGAAGTTCTTTGCGTCAAGAAATACGGCTTTAGAACGATGGTCGTGTGTTTCCTTGCGTTCAGATGATTTCTGGGCGAACAGCAGCGGAATGCCAGACCAGAATATCATTCCTCCGGGCTTGCATAATGCTGATAACGAAAGTAAGACATTCTTTTCATCCTCTTCTGAGTTCACAGAGTTCAACACGCTATCGCACACAACCACATCGTACAGCCCGTAGTCCGACAAGGTCTTGCATATGGAAGCACAGTCTTGCCTGATTTCCTTTTCATCAATGATGTCCGCTCCATCTTTGCGGTGGAAGAATTCAATGGCGTCAATGAGATAGCCTTTTTTCTTCAGTATGGTTGCGTAATCCTTTTGTCCGGCACCGAAATCGAGTATGCGCATATCCTTGGTGATGTATGGTATAACCTGCGTTTCATACAACGTTGAATGGCTACGCTTGCTTGGAACCCCGTTCTTTTGCCGTAGCCGTGCCTTTTGGGCAAAAGACTGTATATAGGTCTTTCGTTCCAGATGGGAATACTCGAACACTCCATATTCCTTAGAGAAGTATTTGAGCGCGATTTCTTCTTTCCCTTCTGGAAGGACATATACAAGTAGGTCCATACCTAATAGTTTTACCGTTTTGGCATATACTGTTGAGATGATCACTTTCCCGGTATGGTCACATACGGCATTTGCAAACTGGCCGTAACGGAGAATCATTTTCGTAAGGTCAACAACACGTGAGTTGTTTCCTCCTTTGGAAAGAATGGAGATATCTTTGTTGGATACAGTATAAAATCCTTCTGTTCCTTTAGGAAGACTTACATTGATTTCTGGTTGGATTTCCGACAACTCACATTCCGCATAGTTGTGAAGTTGGTTGAACCTTACTTCATCGGTGGAGTTTACACCGTCAAGAATAAAGGCTGGAACATGGGTATACCCAAGCAGCTTCATTGTCTTTGTACGTTGGTGTCCTGCCATGATACGTTTATCCGATTGACGTATGATGATCGGTTTGATAATGCCTAATTCCTTGATGGATTTTTTTAAATCTTCTTGTGCTTCATTAGTGAGCAGGCGTGGGTTATATTCTGCCGGGTTCAATATTGATATGTCTATGTATTCCATCATAAGCCAAGTAGATTATTAACAAAACCAACCATTACACCGTTCTCATCCAAATATTCAGAAGCCCGTGCTTTCAGTGCTTCCAGTTCGCTTTCACTGACTGGAATCTTATACCCCTCAAATACTAAATATTTGATATGAGCTCCGGCTTCATAGTTTGCGTTCTTGAGTACATTATGACTGTCTTCTATATCTTCTGAAAAATCTGTCGGATCAGGAAAGCTGATGCCTTCCATACCCCAATTAAGCAACTCGTTACAATCCCAGTCAAACAACTTGGTTATGTCCCATTGTCCGTTGTTAACGTTATCACGTATGATTAGCTCACGTTCCCTTTCCTCGGTCAGGTTGGGAATAAGAACGGTCGGTACTTGTTGCATACCTAGCGATATACAGGCATCATACCTTTGGTTTCCGGCTATAATGATCAATTCGCTAGTACGGTCTGACAGGATGATCGGTCGGGCTTCGAAATAATCCGGATTGTTTCGGATTGACTCTTTAAGTTTGTCTAGCTGTTCATCCGAAATAGTTCTTGGATTGTTTTCCAGTTTCTTCAGTTCCTCTAGTTTTCTGTAAATAATTTCCATAATTGCTTTTTTTGCGTTACAGAAACGAAGGTACTTAATAAGGGAGCTAAGGGGAAAAATGAGGAAAACAAAGTACTGACACGGCTTGTCAATACTTTGTTATGTGTGTTATAATTCCTTTGTTGATATCAATGCCGAATTGCTGGTAAGATAAAGAATTACAGGAAAGTATTTCACTGGTAACCTGTAAAGTCTTGCATTCTTCTTTGATGAACGTTAATATGAAAAGTGGGAAAGATAGATAATGCTTTTTGCAGATTTTTGGAACGGAGTAGAAACGTGACTTTACTTGTTTTCGTTTTCATTTCCATTGTAGCTATCCTCTGATAATCACATATCTTCCGGCGGATATTTCACTTCTATACTTGACAGAATAGCCCTTGTCTATAAATGCTCTTATGACATTATCGTGCGCCAACTCCGAAATTTGGTGTC
>CAUHML010000055.1 GCA_959606905.1 uncultured Bacteroides sp.
GGAAGGTAAAATTGTAGCGAAGGAGTTGCGTGGAGATGATCTTTATAATACCGTCAAAAAGTTTGTAAACGGAGCAAAATAAAGAAATGTGTTTTTTAACAAATAAAGCAGTAGGCTGGGAATGTCCAGTCTACTGTTTTTTCTTTTATGAAATATGGAGCTTTTTGAAGGAATGATATTGTTTTATTATAGGTAGTGGTATTCCGTATTGTATTTATTTTTTAAATAAATCTAATGCATGACCCATATTTCTCTAATGTTTTCCTTTTAGAGAACTTATTCTCTGTCGGATAGGTTAAAAGTTTATCTTTGTACCATTATTCAGAAAAGAAATTTATTGATAAAATAGACATAAAAGGATCAAAACGTATAAGTATTGTAAGCGTACAATACTTTTAGGAGGTCTCGTTGGATGCTTGTGTTCAGATTTAAGGCGAGACCACCTTATTCTCGTAGAGAATTTAGATTTTAATTTAGATGATACTTGCTCGTGATGAGTAGGTATCATTTGTTTTTTAGTCTATTCTGTATGGAAATGGCTTGTAAGATTATACATAGAAGATAGAATAATTAGATCACTCTGCCGTTGAAATGGAGGATTTGAGCGGATTATTTTAATTATTGGAAGAATTGTTCTATCCTTTAAAGCATATTGCTTCTATCTTTGCCATACTGAGAAAAACATTAAATTACACTATTATGAAGAATTTTCTTATCTTATCTCTGTTGTTAGCCTTTTTGACTACGGAAGTATGTGCGCAGTGGAAACCGGCTGGTGACAAGATCAAAACACAGTGGGCAAATAAAATAAATACCTCTGCCGTATTGCCTGAATATCCACGTCCTATAATGGAACGTAATGAATGGAAGAACTTGAATGGTTTGTGGGAGTATGCTATCACCGATTTGGGAGGAAATGTTCCGGCGCATTTTGACGGGCAGATTTTGGTACCTTTTGCAGTGGAATCTTCTTTATCAGGTGTGGGACAAAGAGTCGGTGCAAAAAAGGAATTATGGTATTCCCGTTCATTTGAAGTGCCTGTTGCTTGGAAAAATAAAAATGTATTACTTCATTTCGGTGCTGTGGACTGGAAAGCAGATATTTGGGTAAATGATGTGAAGGTTGGTAGTCATACTGGTGGTTTTACTCCGTTTTCTTTTGATATCACTGCAGCGTTGTCTGGTAAGGGAAATAATAGATTAGTAGTAAAAGTTTGGGACCCTACGGATGAAGGGTATCAGCCTAGAGGTAAACAGGTGAATAATCCGGAGGGTATTTGGTATACTCCTGTGACTGGCATTTGGCAGACTGTTTGGCTGGAACCGGTTACTGCCAGGCATATTGAAGAACTTCGAATCACACCGGATATTGATCAACACTTACTGACTGTAAAAGCCCATTTGAATATGAGGGCACCTTCCGATCTGATTGAAGTAAACGTATATGACGGCAATCAGTTGGTTGCCACTGGGAAAAGTATTAATGATGAAGCTGTGGTCATATCTATGCCGGGAGATGCTAAATTATGGAGCCCTGATTTTCCTTTTTTGTATACTTTAAAGGTTACGTTGAAAAGCGATAATAAAATATTGGATCAGGTGAACAGTTATGCAGCTATGCGCAAATACTCTACGAAACGTGATGCTAATGGAATTGTACGTTTAGAACTGAATAACCAACCTTTGTTCCAGTTCGGACCATTGGATCAGGGATGGTGGCCTGATGGATTGTATACCGCTCCCACTGATGAGGCTTTAGTATATGATATACAAAAGACTAAAGACTTAGGATTCAATATGATACGTAAACATATTAAAGTGGAACCGGCCCGTTGGTATACTCATTGTGATCAATTGGGAATTATTGTGTGGCAGGATATGCCTAGCGGTGATCGTAATCCGGAGTGGCAGAACCGCAAATATTTTGAAGGTACGGAAAAAAAGCGTTCGGCGGTTTCTGAGGCTTGTTACCGTAAAGAATGGAAAGAAATTATGGATTGCTTGTATTCTTATCCATGTATCGGAACATGGGTTCCGTTCAATGAGGCATGGGGGCAATTCAAGACTCCGGAAATTGCAGAATGGACTAAAGAATATGATCCGACCCGTCTGGTAAATCCTGCAAGTGGAGGTAACCATTATACTTGTGGCGATATGCTTGACTTGCATAATTATCCTGCTCCCGAAATGTATCTGTATGATGCCCAGCGAGCGAATGTTTTGGGAGAGTACGGTGGTATCGGTTGGGTAGTGAAAAATCATATCTGGGAACCGGATCGTAACTGGGGATATATACAGTTTAATTCTTCCAAAGAAGTAACTGATGAGTATATAAAATATACAGATATGCTTTATGACCTGATAACCAGGGGATTCTCGGCGGCTGTTTATACTCAGACTACGGATGTGGAGGTGGAAGTGAACGGACTGATGACTTATGATCGTAAGGTGATTAAAGTAGATGAAAAACGAGTGAGAGAAGCCAACGCACGTATCTGTAAATCATTAAAGTAAGGAATATGAATAAGCTGTTCTTTTGGGAATGTGCAGTCCTTATGACTGCATGTACTTCTTATAAAAATGATGAGGTCTTGACTGAATCCGGTTTAAGTAAAAGTCGTTTTCAAACGGAGATAAATGGTGAGAAAACTGATCTGTTTGTATTGAAGAATAAAAATAAGATGGAAGTTTGTATCACTAACTATGGCGGTCGTATTGTTTCTGTTATGGTTCCTGATAAAGATGGAATAATGAGGGATGTAGTATTGGGTTTTGATTCCATACAGGACTATATCAAATATCCGTCGGATTTTGGAGCAAGTATAGGGCGTTATGCCAACCGTATAAATCAGGGACGTTTTTCATTGGATGGGATAGTATACCAATTGCCTCGAAACAATTACGGACATTGTTTGCATGGAGGTCCTCAAGGATTTCAATATCGTATTTATAGAGGTATTCAAGTGAGTGACAGAGAGGTGAAACTGACTTACTTGTCTAAAAATGGTGAAGAGGGTTTTCCTGGAAATTTGAATTGTACTGTTATAATGAAATTGACGGACGATAATGCTATTGATATTCAGTATGAAGCAGAAACGGATAAACCGACTGTTGTAAACATGACTAATCATTCTTATTTTAATTTAGATGGAGATCCGTCAAAAGATAATTCTGATTATTTATTGACTTTGAACGCGGATTATTATACTCCTGTTGACAGTACTTTTATGACGACTGGAGAAATTGTTCCGGTTGAGGGTACTCCTATGGATTTCAGACTTCCTGCTGTCATTGGAACTCGTATTAATCAAGATTTTGAACAATTAAGATATGGGAATGGCATTGATCATAATTGGGTATTGAATACTAAGGGGGATATTCATCAAGTTTGTGCCACATTGGAGTCACCTGTTACGGGGATTGTACTCAATGTTTATACTGACGAGCCGGGTATTCAGGTTTATTGTGGTAATTTTCTAGATGGGACATTGACGGGTAAAAAAAATACAATATATAATTTTCGGGCCTCTGTGTGCTTGGAAACGCAAAAATATCCCGATACACCTAATAAGGCAGACTGGCCTACGGCAGTAGTGAGACCAGGAGAAAAATATCAAAGTCATTGTATTTACAAGTTTTCGGTACATAAATAATGTATGTTAAGGTAGAAGGAATTGTGGAATATAACATTTGGGATAAATAAGATTCAGAGAGGAAGAGTCCTGAAAGAAGCGGTGAGGGCAAACACTGGTTCTTTTGGGACTTTTTCCGGATAATTATTGATATGGAGAATTTAATCTTTAATTTTGTACTCTCTAAACTAAATTGATATACTATGAAAAGAATATTCATAATAGGACTTCTTTTTTTATATGCATTTACTCTTTACTCTCAAAGTAATATCCGATATTATTTCAAAACATTGGATATTCAAGACGGACTCTCGCAAAACACGGTGAACGCTATTTTGCAAGATAAACAAGGTTTCATGTGGTTTGGAACAAAAGATGGTTTGAATCGTTTTGATGGCCTGAGTTTTCGTATTTTCAAAAAAGAGAATTCTGCTTTAGGAAATAATTTTATCACTGCACTTCATGAGGATAAAGAAGGAAATATTTGGGTTGGAACAGATGCAGGCGTTTATGTGTATAATCCTTTATTAGAAGACTTTACAGTATTTGATAGAGTTAGTGACACAGGTGATATGATTAGTCGTGCTGTGACTCGTATTGAAAGTGATGAAGATAGTGATATATGGATTTCCGTGGATTATCAAGGATTGTTTCATTTTGATCGTGTGCAAGATCGGTTAATTAATTGTCTGCATAGAGATAAGCGTAAGAACCAATTGGCCAATGTTACGCGTTTTTGGTTTGAGGAAAAACTATGTTGGGTCAGTTTATATGACGACAACCTATATTATACAAAAGATAATTTTAAGACATTGTTTCCCTTTCAGGATTCTGAAGGAAAAGAGCCTTTTAAAGATGATATCATTAATACTTGGATTATGGGTCCCCATAATTGTTGGTATATCGGTTCTTCTAATGGTTTGACTGAAATTAATCTGACAACAGGGCGGGTAAGGCGTTTGTTGAATTATTATGTGCGTGATTTAGGCTTTAAATCGGATAAGGAATTATGGGTAGGTACGGAGTCGGGGCTATATATTTATGATTTGGAAAAAGGTGAAATAGCTCATCTCACTGTTTCAAACGGGAATGATTCTTATGCTTTAGCCGATAATGCTATTTATTCTATATGCCGTGATAATGAGGGAGGAATGTGGATCGGATCTTATTTTGGCGGGGTCAATTACTATCCGCGTCAATGGACTTATTTTGAAAAATTCTACCCTCGTGATGATATTAAAAATTTTGGGCGTAGGGTACGTGAATTCTGTGAAAGTAATGATGGTACTGTTTGGATTGGTACTGAAGATAAGGGATTATTTCATTTTTATCCGGAAAGTGGAAAGATTGAAAAATTCTCACATCCTTCTATTTATCAAAATGTTCATGGTTTATGTTTGGACGGTGATGATTTGTGGGTAGGCACTTTTTCCGGAGGTTTAAGCCGTATTGATTTGCTTACGAAGCAAGTAAGACACTATCAAAAAGGTATAAGCCCAAATTCTTTGGATGCCAATAATGTATTCTCTATTTGTAAAACTACATCTGGTGACTTATGGATTGGCACTACATCTGGATTGCTGCGATATAATCGTGATACAGATGACTTTACTAGGATGCCGGAACTAGCTAATATGTTTGTTTATAAAATATTGGAGGATTTTAATGGGAATTTGTGGCTGGCAACTTATTCTAACGGTGTTTTTCGTTATGATGTGAATAAGAAAGAATGGAAGAATTTTATTTTTCACAAGAACGATTCCACTTCATTACCTTATGATAAAGTAATCAGTATTTGTGAAGATAGTCGTAAGCGGTTATGGTTTATGACACAAGGGGCGGGTTTTTGCCGTTTTAATCCGGAAAATGAAAGCTTTACTCGTTTTGATATGTCGAAAGGTTTTCCTAGTAATATCATTTATCGGATGGTAGAGGATAATCGGGGGAATTTATGGTTGACAACTAATAATGGTTTGGTTTGTTTCAATCCGGAAACAGATGATAAACGAGTTTATACTACAGCAAACGGATTGCTAAGTAACCAGTTTAATTATCAGTCTGGGTATAAAGATAAGATGGGACGTATCTATTTAGGTAGTATAAATGGTTTTATCACTTTTGATCCATCTACTTTTGTAGAAAATACTTTTGTTCCACCAGTTGTCATTACAGATTTCTTCTTATTCAATAAACGAATGCAGATCGGCAGTAAGGATTCTCCATTGAAAGAAAGCATCGTCTTTTCTGATGAGGTCGAGTTAGAATCTGATCAAAATTCTTTTTCATTGCATGCGGCGGCATTAGGTTATCAGGCACCGGAAATGAATCAATTGGTTTATAAAATGGAAGGATTTGATAAAGAGTGGTATAATGTAGGGCGGAATTCGGTAATCAATTATTCCAATTTACCATATGGAACTTATATTTTCCATTTAAGAGGATCGAATAGTGACGGAAAATGGAATGAAAAAGAGCGTATATTGAAGATTCATATTTTACCTCCGTTTTATTTATCAGGGTGGGCCTATTTTATTTATTTGCTATTAGGAATTCTGTCTGTGGTAGGTATCATTTATTATTTCCGGAAAAGGAATGAGCAGAAACACCAACAGGCCATGGAGAAATTCGAACGGGAAAAGGAACGCGAACTCTATACTGCAAAAATAGATTTCTTTACGAATGTGGCGCATGAGATTCGTACTCCTTTGACATTAATCAAAAGTCCGCTTGAAAATGTGCTTGTTTCTCCGAATGTATCTGCAGATATCCGTGATGATTTGGAAATAATGAATCTGAATACTACCCGTTTACTGGATTTGGTTAATCAGTTACTTGATTTCAGAAAGACTGAAACACGTGGGTTTCAACTGAATTTTGTAGAGTGTAATATTTCGGATATATTACAGCAGATTTATATGCGGTTTACTCCATTGGCACGGCAAAAGAAATTGGAATTTGTTATTGAATGTTCGGAATCTATCTATGCGTCGATAGATCGTGAGGCGTTGACTAAGATAATTAGTAATCTGTTTACTAATGCCATTAAATATTCTGAAACTTATATTCATGTCCGGTTGTGGATGGAGGATACTTGTTGGTTCTTGTCTGTCTGTAACGATGGCAATGTAATTCCTATGGAAATGCGTGAAGAGATTTTTAAGCCTTTCATACAGTATAAGGACGGATTTTCCCGTAAGGTTTCGGGTACGGGAATTGGTTTGGCATTGGCAAGATCTTTAGCTGAGTTGCATGAAGGGAACTTAATTATGGATGATTCACAAAAGCAGAATTGTTTTATTCTTTCATTGCCAGTAAAGCATGAACATACTATTGCCATTTCGAAGAGTGAGGTTAAGTTGAAAGAGGATCCGAAAGAAGAGGATCCGGGACAATTGCAACAGAAGCCGCGTTACACTGTATTGATTGTGGAGGATAATGTTGAAATGTTGGCTTTTGTTGTCAGACAATTGTCACCTGTTTATCAAATATTGACTGCAACTAACGGAGTGGAGGCCTTAAAGGTGTTGGAGGGGCATACAGTGAACTTAATAGTATCGGATATAATGATGCCCGAAATGGATGGGTTGGAATTATGTGACCGTATAAAATCAGACTTGGATTACAGTCATATTCCTATTGTACTGTTGACGGCTAAGACCACTTTACAATCAAAAATAGATGGTTTGAAATCTGGAGCGGATGCTTATATTGAAAAGCCGTTTTCTGTGGAGTATTTGAAAGTGTCTGTTGCCAATTTATTAAGTAATCATGAAAAGCTGCATGCGGCTTTTGCACATTCACCGTTTATACAGACCAATTCTATGGCTATGACGAAAGCGGATGAAACTTTTTTGAAAACCTTGAATGAAGTGATTGTTGCCAATATGCAAAATCCGGACTTCTGTCTGGACGATATGGCGAGTTTGCTTAATATGAGCCGTTCCAGTTTGAACCGCAAAATAAAAGGAGTCTTGGACATGACCCCTAATGACTATATCCGTTTAGAGAGATTGAAAAAAGCTGCTCAATTATTAAGGGAAGGAGAATGTAAGGTAAATGAAGTATGTTATATGGTTGGCTTCAATACTCCTTCTTATTTTACTAAATGTTTTCAGAAGCAATTTGGTATTTTACCAAAAGATTTTGTGAAATGATTTTTTTCGGCGCATGAAATAGAATAATAGAACTAATCGCCCTCAGGAACTATTCTGAGGGCGATTTTTGAATGTATTATTCTATTAATTGGTTGAATAGTTCTAGCACATTCGGGGAGTTTGGAATACATTTGCATCACAAAAAGTTGAGAATATGATTCATGTAATACTGTGAAAAAAGAAATGCCTATGACATAACAAGAATGTGACCTTCAAATTCTATCTGTTGTATGTATATTTATGATACATACTTGTGATTAATTAAAAAGCGGAACTGAAATCTCCGCACAATTTTACAAATCTAATTCTATAAAAAATGATTAAAAAATTATTACTCTTCTTTCTGACTATTTTTACGATGACTGCTTATGCGCAGAACGTAACAATGACCGGAACCGTAGTAGACACAGACAACCTGCCTTTAATTGGTGTGAATGTGGTTATTAAGGGTACTTCTACCGGTACTACTACTGATTTGGATGGTAAGTTTACTCTTACTGGAGAAAATGGACAAACATTGGTTTTCTCATATATAGGGATGACCCTCCAAGAGATTGTTTACAAGGGAAAACCTTTGCACGTGATAATGAAGGATGATTCCAAGGCTTTGGAAGAGGTGGTTATAATTGGTTATCAGACTGTGAAGAAATCTGATCTGACGGGTGCAGTAGCAGTAGTTGATACCAAAGAGATGAAAAAAAGCTCAGCTGGAACACTTGTCAGTCAGATGCAGGGGCTTGCTACAGGTGTAAACGTTCGTAGTAGTGGTAGAGCAGGTGAGGATGCTTCTATTCAAATTCGTGGTGTGGGTTCATTAAGTAATAATGCTCCGTTGTGGGTGGTCGATGGGATGATAACTGATCCGGGAGTTGACTTTAATCCGGCTGACGTTGAATCTATTCAGATCTTGAAAGATGCTTCCGCTGCCGCTATATATGGTTCTCGTGCTGCTAATGGGGTGATTATTGTTACTACTAAGAAAGGGGTGAGTGGTCCTATGAAGGTGAATGTAAGTGTGAAAGAAACATTGGAATGGAGTCCGAAGTTTGATTTGATGAATGCGGCAGAGTACATTAAATATAATGATATAGCTTATAAAGAAGCGATAAAAGATGGTATAGCCTCCATAACAACAACTCAGAAGCATTCCGAATATGATACCAATTGGCAGGATGAGGTATTGAAGACAGCTTTGGTACAGGATTATAATGTATCTTTATCCGGTGGTGGAGATTCGGGTAGTTATTTTGTTTCAGCTGGTTACTATAATAATGATGGTGTATCTTATGGAAATACGTTTGATCGTTATAGTTTCCGTGTTAACACACAGGGGAAAAAAGGTTGGTTTTCATTCGGTGAGAACTTGGCCTACTCATTAACTAATACAGATCCGAACCAGACAAATACTTATAATGACTTTTTACGTATGATGCCTACTATTCCGGTTTATGATGAGAATAATCCAGGTGGTTATGGATATGGAGATGCGGCTAAATATAATACTTTCGGTGTAAATCCCATTGCACGTGAAAATTTGGAAAAACGCCATATGAGACAAAATCGTCTGAATGGTTCATTGTGGTTGGAGTTCAAACCTTTCGAGTTTCTTTCTTATAAGTTCAATGGGGGCGTTGACTTGTATTTCTATGAAAATTCATGGTTTCGTGGTGAAGGTAATTGGCAACAAAATCAGGAACATCGTGATCCGGAGAGCCAGAAAGCACGTGATAATACTTATAATATGCTGATTGAGCACACGTTGAATTTTAACAAGGATTTTGGAAAACATCATGTCGATGCAGTATTAGGTACTACTTACCAACATCATGAGTGGGAGGGGTTATGGGCTTCCCGTCTTAATTTTCCTATGTTAGGTAATGGTGATTATCTGACAGTGTTAAATGCTGGACAAAGTAACCAACAGAATACTAATAGTATTAGTGAGAATGCCATGATCTCTTATTTGGGACGTGTTAATTATATTTATGATGACAAATATTATCTGACAGCTACTTTCCGTCGGGATGGTACTTCTCGTTTAGCTAAGGAAAATCGCTGGGGTAATTTTCCTTCTGTTTCTGCTGCCTGGAGAATTTCTAAGGAAAGTTTCTTTAAGGTACCTTGGATTGATGATTTGAAGATCAGGGGAAATTGGGGGCGTTTGGGTAATGCTTCTATCGGTGATTGGGATTATGTTGGTACTATTAATCAAAGCATTGTGACGGTATTTGGTGGAGCTATTGTACCTGGAGCCACTCAAGTAAAATTAGTGAATACCAATCTTGTTTGGGAAACCAAAGAAACCGTAAATATTGGTTTTGACGCTAGTTTTCTCAATTCACGTTTGACTTTCAGTGCCGAGTATTATCATTCAAAGACTAAGGATGTTTTGACGGAAATGCCTATTGCCATCTCTACCGGTAATCAAGAAGGGGCACCTAAAGCAAATGCGGCTAGTTTGCGCAATCGTGGATTTGAATTGAGCTTGGGGTGGAAAGATCAAGTTTCAGATTTCAAATATGGTGCATTGTTGAATATTACAACTTTGAGTAATAAAGTATTAAGTTTAGGATATGAAAAACCTTTTATTGATTCAGGTCAGGCAAGAACGAGGTTGAATGGTCCGTTGGCAGAATTCTTTTTGTATAAAACCGATGGGATTTTTAAAACACAAGAACAAATAGATAATTATGTAACTCCTGATGGCGAACCTATTATGATTTCTGGGAAACGTCCGCAATTAGGTGATGTGAAATATATTGATACGGATAATAATGGACAGATTACGGCGGATGACCGTCAATTTTGCGGAAGTCCGTGGGCAAAGATGCAAATGTCATTGGTCTTGAATGCTGAATGGAAAGACTTTGATTTCAGTATGATGTGGAATGGGCAATTTGGTAATAAAATTTATAATGTATCCAAATGGCAAGGACGTTTGTTCTCGGACAATTCCAATTATCTTCGCTTCAAGAAGGGAGAAGAACCTTATCAGGTAAATCAGAATTCTGATACGCCACGTATAATTTATGGTGACCAACGTAATTCATGGGATGCGGATCGTTTCCTTGAAAACGGTTCTTATTTCAGACTGAAAAATATTTCTATCGGATACAATCTTAAAAAGGAATGGTTGAAGAATTTGGGTATTGACAAACTTCGTTTATATGCTACCGGTAGTAATCTGCTCACTTTTACAGGCTATTCCGGGCTTGATCCTGATTTTATAAACACTAATATTTGGAATAGTGGAACGGATAGTTTTTCATATCCTAATACTCGTTCTGTTATGTTTGGCTTGGATTTGACCTTTTAACTTATAAATTAGTATACTGATATGAAGAAAATATATAGATTTTTATTTGCTGGTGTCTTGGCTTTGTGTGCTACTGGATGCAGCTCAAGTTTATTGGATATAGAAAATCCGAATGAAGTAACCAATACTACTTTTTGGAAATCGGCGGATGATGCAAAAGCTGGAGTAAATGCTTGTTACAGTTTCTTATATAAAGAAGGGACTTGGATGCGTTGGTTGTCTTTTCGTTACGATCTGTCATCAGATGAAGGATGGAGTTCGTCTCCTTGGATAGAATTAGGTGACTGGACGCGTTTTCTTTATAATAATTATGATTTCTATGAGGGTAATAAGGTACATTGGGAGCATTTTTATGTAGGGATCTTTCGTTGTAATCAGGTTTTGGCTAATGTGCCTGCGATTGAAATGGATGAGGTTCAAAAGAACCAACTTTTAGCACAGGCTTCCTTTTTGCGTGCTCTGTGGTATTTTCAGATAAATCTTTTGTGGGAGAAAGGGACATTAGTTCTTGAACCTCAAAATGCTGATTACATACCTAAGGACGCTTCAGAACAGGAAATTTGGGATCAGATAGAAAAAGACCTTACGTTTGCAATGGAGAATTTGCCGGAGGCATGGGATGCGGCAGATTTAGGCAGAGCGACAAAAGGTGCTGCTAAAGCTTTGTTGGGCAAGGCTTATATGCAACAACATAAATATGATAGGGCCAAAGAACAGTTGCAATGGCTGATTGATAGGGAAGGCTCTTTGTATGGTTTGCTTGATAACCGTGAAGACAATTTTACCGATTTGAATGAAAATAATCAGGAGGGAATATTTGAAATTCAGTTTGATGATCAAAATAAGGGGGGCACAGGCAATGATGCCAGTATGGCCTTTGGTTTCCAGCGTACTCAGTTTTATGCACCCGGTGGCACTCATGGTACGGGTTGGGGCGATGGTAAAGCGCGTCGTTGGCTAGTAGATGAGTTCTTGAAAGAGAGAAGGGTTGATGGCAGAAATGACTTGCGTTTATACAATAGTATTCTTTATAAACATTTTGGAGATGATTTTCCTGATCAGTCAAAAAAATACTATGCCAATGAAGATGCGTCACAATGGTTTGATGAGTGGGGACAGGATACAGAGGATTGTTATATTCGCAAATACAATACTTCTTACTATCGTGAACGTGAAGACTATTTCGCACGTAATAATTATCGTATTATGCGGTATGCTGATGTTTTATTGAGTTATGCGGAGTGTTTGGTTGAAACTGGAACTTCGGCTTCTGATGCGGCTGTTTATGTTGATAAGGTAAGAGAACGTGCAGGGTTATCCAAACTGAAAGATAGTCGGTGGAAGGATTGTTTAAGTTCAAAGGAGGTCTTTATCAAACGTCTTCAGATGGAACGTGCTTTGGAACTTTGTTTCGAAGGCTGGCGTTGGGCGGATTTGAAGCGCTGGGGATTGCTTGATTCACAGGCTGGTATTGACGAGCTGAAAGCTCGTGACAAGGACTTCAACAATTTTGTGATTGGCAAACACAAACGTATGCCTATCCCTACATCGGAAGTTGAAATCAGTAAGATTGATGATGTTCCTCAACTAACTCAGAATCCTAATTATTAATAAAAAAGAAAGACTGTGTCGGAGTGTTTTTTCTTTTTATAATACTTCCGGCATAGTCTTTATTTAACTAGTATCATTTATGCTTGTCTGCAAAAAAATACTGATCTTCTGTGCTTTTGCTTGTTGCGGTACTTTATTCGCGCAAAACATACAGAATCCGGTGCTTCCCGGAGTAGCGGATGCCGGTGTGATGAAATATAATGGTAAGTATTATATAGGTGGAGTATTTACCAATGGGGATTTTTATGTTTCCGACGACTTGGTTCATTGGGGTAAACCTGTTCATGTCGTGACTATGGATAATGGCTGGAGTAGAGGAAGTGGTGCCGGTAATGAGCAGATTCACGCCAATGATATGTTTTGTTTGAATGGTGATTTTCACTTATATTGGTCTGTCAATTATTGGGGTAAGGATAAGCATGCTGTTCACATTGTACATGCTCAAAGTAAAAATGTGTTGGGGCCCTATATAGAGCCTGATAAAAAAACTTGGATGGATAATCGCATTGATCCTAAGGTTTTTAAAGATGATGACGGACAATTATATATGTATATGGTGCGTTTTACTGATGGAAATACTATTTGGGGACGTAAAATGAAGAATCCGGCGGAATTTGCCGGAGAACCAGTGTGCTTGTTTGCATCATTGCCGGATACATGGGAGACCATGGATAACAGAGTGGCAGAGGGACCTTGGGTGATGAAATACAGAGACCGATACTATTTGATGTATAATGCCAATCATACCTCTACTGAGTGGGGGAATTATCAATTGGGGGTTGTGGAGGCAGACTCACCTTTAAGTTTTCAAAATGGGAATAAATATAGCTATCCGGTAGTAAATTCTAATCAAATTCTACTGGAAGAGAATTATGTGGATCTTTTACGATATGGCATCACTTATGAGCCATTGTTTGATTATACAGAAAATAATCCTGGAGTCGGTTGGATGCTTCCGGTATATCAGGCTTCCGATTGGAAGAAAGGAGAATGTGGATTCTCATCTAAAGAGATAAAAGGATCTACCACTCGTCATTTAGGTACTTGGTGGACATCTCCTTCATTGTGGTTACGTAAATCTTTTTTTGTTGGCAAACAGGTGGGAAATTTAGCACTCAGGGTTGCTCATGACGGAGATACAAAAATATATTTGAATGGAACATTGATTTACGAAAAACAGGGACGGGATTATTGTATGGTAAACCTTGATGAAAAGCAACGAGAGCTTCTGAAAAAAGGAGAGAACTTGCTTGCTGTAGAAACAAATAAAGGGCGTGCCCAATTTTTTGATGTTTCTTTGTTTGATATGAGGAGTGAAACAGCGGATGATATTTTGATGACCCCGGGACAACCTAATATTTTAAGGGGGCCCAATGGATTTGAATGGTGGCTTATATATATGGCTAATAAAAATAATGAGTGTAGGGGGCAGTATATTAACCGTGTTCATTTCTTTAATAAAACATTATTTGTTGAAGGAATAACCGGTCCTTGTACAGATGGTTATCATCCGGAACCTTCTTTGCCCACTTTTTCAATGAAAGGGGAAACACCTTCTTTGGGAGTGCTGCAACAAGTGAAACCTTCTACAACTTATATGTTTGAAACAGCAGTCAAAACAGATGGAGATGCTGGTATCATTGCGTGGTGGAAAGATGTGGATAATAATGCTTATATCGGTTTCGATACAAAGAACCACAATTGGTATTTGCGTACCATTATTAATGGTAAAGAAAAGGAGGAATATTTCACTTTGCCTAAAGATTTTCGTTGGGGTGTTTATCATCATTTACGTATTGAACGTAATCAGGATTGTTTAAAAGTATGGTTGGATGAAATACCATCTCCTCAAAAACATCTGTTTACAAAGATTATTCCTGTGACGGAACCCGGTGTTCCCGGAGTATTTGATCGGACTAAAAAAGCTTTGTTCGAAGGGGTGACTTATACTATCGGATTTGATGATGACCGGATACAGTTAAAAGAACATTCAGAAATATTGAAAGGTGATTTTCTTGATCATTATGAATTTAGTTTTCAACTTTCAGGTTTGTCCGATTGTAAGATGTCAGGAAGCTATCCGGTTTATGTGGATAAAGATAACTATGTAAAAGCTCAATTTAATGGTATCACGCGTATGCTGGAAGTGGTAGTTGTAAAACAAGGACAACAGATACTTGATAAAAAATATCCGTTGGAACATTTACAAATGGTTTATCCTGATGTGAAGTATACTGATTTTGTCGAAAAATGTTATCGTTTTATATCGCCTTCATGGATAAATGCCCTTTACCTGAACCGTCATGAAGTAGGGAATAAGGCGGAGTTTGTAGACGATATGTTTAGTAAATTTACAATAGAATATTTGAATGAGGGAGAATGGTATCCATTGAATAACAGCGGGGCGACGGTGGCAGAGCATCCGGCTTATAATCGTTTGTCTTTTACTCCGATAAAAACGGAAGGTATTCGTTTTATTAATAAAGACGCTCAGGATTTGGAACGGCATATTTATAAGTTGGGAATTCAAGAACAATTAAAGGAATCTTATAATTTCCGTGCGGTGAGAAGGGGAAATAAGCTCTATCTTTTTGTTGACGGAAGAGAATTAGGGAGATTGGATATTCATTATCCTGCTTCTTGTGTAGGATTTTGTTCTGGAAATTATTCTCCGGTATATAAAGGAATATTGTATTATCATATAGGAAACTGACTAGTATTATGAAAAAAAAATTGATTTTTATTTGGTTATTGATGTTGGGGACATTGACTTCTTGTCAGTCATGTTCCTCAGAATATAAGAATGTGAATGAAATAATTGTGGAAGAGCTGGAAATACCTGTTCCACTGGGTGACCCGTTTATATTGTTGCACAATGGGACTTATTATGCTTATGGTACTCACTCGGATGAAGGAATAGAGGTTTATATCTCGGATAATTTAAAAACGTGGAAATATAAAGGGCTGGCTTTGAATAAGAAGGATTCATGGGCAGACCGTTGGTTTTGGGCACCGGAAGTATATGAAGTGAATGGTAAATTTTATATGTATTATTCGGCAGATGAGCATATTTGTGTAGCAGTGGCAGATTCCCCTGTAGGACCATTTATACAAAATAAGCAAGAACCTATGATTGTTGAGGAGAAATGTATTGATAATTCTTTTTTCATGGATGATGACGGTACTCCTTATTTGTCATTTGTCCGTTTTAATGATGGGAATAATGTATGGATAGCCGAGTTGGAAAAAGATTTGATAACCCTTAAGAAAGAAACGATGCGCCCTTGTATTCATGTTTCACAGGCTTGGGAGGAAGTGTGGCCTCGAGTCAATGAAGGTTCTTATATTCTCAAACACAATGGAATTTATTATATGACTTATTCTGCGAATAGTTATGAAAGTCCATTCTATGGTGTAGGTTGTGCTACAGCTACCGATATAATGGGGGAATGGGCTAAATACGACGAAAATCCATTATTGCAAAATCCTGGTGGGTTGGTAGGTGTAGGGCATAGCGCCATGTTCACTGATAAAGAGGGAAAACTTCGTATTGTATTCCATGCCCACAAAGATAAAAGTAATATTCATCCGCGTGCTATGTATATTGGTACGGTAAATTTTGAGAATGTGAATGGAACAGACCGTATGAGAATCAGTAAAGAATATATAACTCCTAAATTACTGCAATGAGAAAAAATTTGATCCTGTCTATCTGCTTTTGTTTGGTGTCTTGCTCATCATCGTCTGCGCAAGAAGAAATACCTGATGGTGATAAAACCAGCTATTACCGGAATCCGGTGATAGATTATAGTCTGCCCGATCCTACTATTATAGAAGGTGGTGATGGTTATTATTATTTGTATGCAACCGAAGATATTCGTAATTTGCCGATCCATCGTTCCAAGGATTTGATTAATTGGGAATGGGTAGGTACAGCATTCACGGATCGAACGCGTCCTGATTTTGAACCGGGTGGAGGCTTATGGGCTCCGGATATCAATAAGATAGGTGATACGTATGTACTTTATTATTCTATGTCTAAATGGGGAGGTGAGTGGACCTGTGGTATCGGTTGCGCTACGGCAGACAAACTTTCGGGGCCATTTAAAGACCATGGTCTGATGTTTCGGAGTAACGAGATTAATGTACAGAATTCTATTGACCCTTTCTATATAGAAGATGCCGGAAAGAAATTTTTGTTTTGGGGCAGCTTTCGGGGCATTTATGGCATTGAATTAAGTGAGGACGGTCTTTCAGTAAAACAAGGGGAGAAGCCTCGGCAGGTGGCTGGTACAGCTTATGAAGGAACTTATATTCATAAAAAAGAAGGTTTTTACTATTTTTTTGCTTCCATAGGGACTTGCTGTGAAGGATTGAATAGCACTTACACTACTGTAGTTGCTCGTTCAGAAAATTTGTTTGGACCTTATGTTGATAAGAACGGGAGGACAATGATGGATAACCAACATGAAGTGTTGATTCATAAGAATAGTTCGTTTGTGGGAACAGGACACAATTCGGAGATTGTGACTGATAAAGTGGGTAATGATTGGGTATTTTATCATGCAGTGGCCACAAAGCATCCTGAAGGGCGTGTTTTGATGATGGATAAAATAAGTTGGAAAGACGGATGGCCTGTGGTAGCTACGGATTCTCCCTCATTGAAATCGGAAAAACCTGTATTGTAATTAATAAATACATAAAAATATGAATTGGAAAAACTTTGTATGTAGTGTGGTGTGTCTGGCAGGAATGACTTGTGCGGAAGCTGTGAACTATACACCGGAAAATGTTTCGGCTTCCATTGCTTTGAAAGTGCCTGGTAATGATGCGAAGCGGTATCCGCTGACTTTGCAGCAATTGGATAATAGTAATTTTGAATATCAGTGGGTGGCGGCCGATAAATTACCTGTGGTGATTTATCAGAATGTTGAAGAAAAAGACGGCAACCAGCGTATTGTCATTTTTATGACTGCATTGGATGATGTTTATTTCAATTTTGGTGAGCAGGTAATGACTGGTTGTCATCATGATGATTGTTTGTTTTATATGCCTGGATTTTGGTATCGTCGTAACTTGCGTTCTCCTCAAGAAGCGCCGTCTTTTCATACCTCGGATAGCTGGTTGGTTCGTGAAGACCGTTTAAGTACTCCCTTGACTGCTATTTTTGATGAAAAGAATAGGAAAACATATTCTGTTATCCGGCTGGATAATATGGCTTCGGATGCTTTGACTACCCATAAGGAAGGGGAAGTGATATTGTCTGGTAAAACCTCTATAGGTTATACAGGATTTGAAAACCTCTCGGGTATCGCTTCTTTGTCTTTTGGGTTTCCTTACAAGGAAGCTCCTAAAACTTATATTCGTAAATTGACATTGGCTCCTTCGGTTGAGGCCTATCAATTATTACGTAAAGGTGAGAGTCTTTCTCTGACTTGGGAATTACATGAGTCGGAAATTGCTGATTTTTCAGAATGTGTGCAGCATATTTGGGAATATTCTTATGATACAAACTGTCCTCAAATTGTAAATACACCTTATTCTCCTGAGAAAATGAAGGAAGTGATGAGTAATTTCTTCGTGGAAAGCTTTGTCGGAAATACTCCTACTCATTATTATTCGGGGGTAGAATTGCGTACGGCTACTTGTGACCAAACGGATGTTGCCGAAGTGGGTTTTGTGGGACGTACTTTGTTGAATGCTTTTAATGCATTGGAATATGGAGAACAGCAGCGTCGTACGGATTTGGTGACGAATGCTTATAAAATTTTTGATTCTTATTTGCAGAATGGATTTTCGGAAACGGGTTTCTTTAATGAAGTAGTACATTATAGGCGTAATTTTGTAGAGTCTGTTCATAGTATCCGCCGTCAGTCTGAAGGGGTATATGCCCTGCTTCATTTTTTGAATTACGAAAGACTGCAAGGTCGTAAACATCCTGAGTGGGAAAAGCGTATAAAAAGTATGTTGGATATGTTTCTGCATTTACAAAATAAGGACGGTAGTTTTCCTCGTAAGTTTAAAGATGACTTTTCTATTGTAGACAAGAGTGGGGGAAGTACCCCTTCGGCAACTTTGCCATTGGTTATGGGATATAAATATTTTAAGGATAAACGGTATTTGGCAAGTGCAAAACATACGGTGGAGTATTTGGAAAAGGAATTGATTTCGAAGTCCGATTATTTTTCTTCTACTTTGGATGCTAATTGCGAGGATAAAGAGGCATCTTTGTATGCGTCAACTGCCGCTTACTATCTGGCTTTAGCTACAAAAGGAGCTGAACGAGCCCATTATGCTGGGTTGGCGAGGAAGGCAGCTTATTTTGCATTGTCATGGTACTATACATGGGATGTCCCTTTTGCCCCCGGTCAGATGTTGGGTGATTTAGGGTTGAAAACTAGAGGCTGGGGAAATGTTTCTGTAGAAAATAACCATATTGATGTCTTTATCTTTGATTTCGCTGACGTATTGAACTGGTTGGCAAAAGAATATAATGAAAAGCGTTTTTCGGATTTTTCTCAGGTAATCAGTACATCAATGCGTCAGTTGTTACCCTATGAAGGGCATCGATGTGGTATTGCCAAAACAGGATATTATCCGGAGGTTGTCCAGCATACTAACTGGGACTACGGTAAGAATGGTAAAGGCTATTATAATGATATTTTTGCTCCGGGATGGACAGTGGCTTCATTGTGGGAATTATTTTCTCCGGGACGTGCCGAGAAGTTCTTGAAAAAATAGTTTGAAAATTGATAATTTATTATGATGTTAAGTGATTAGCATTTCATTTAAAACTTGATTTTCTTTTCTTTTGTAGGGAAAGGTATGTCCTTTTTCAGAAAATCAGCTTTCTCTTTAAGGAAGGATACCTGAAGTATATTAAAAAGCCGGGGATTGTCTTTACAGATGTTCCCGGCATAATTTTTTACCGTCACTGGCATTATTGTTCTGACTTTACATCTCTTATTGAGTAAAACAAGTAAAAGAAAGAATTTCTCTATGTTAAGATAACAGTTTACTTTAAAT
>CAUHML010000056.1 GCA_959606905.1 uncultured Bacteroides sp.
GTGTAGTTATTGGTGGTGCGTTTGGAAAAATCGTATCATCATTGGTTGCTAATGTAATTATGCCTCCGATTGGTTTACTGGTTGGTGGTGTGAACTTTACGGATTTGAAATGGGTAATGAAAGCGGCTGAAATCGGAGCTGATGGTAAAGAGATTGCTCCTGCCGTTTCTTTGGATTACGGGCAGTTTCTGCAAGCGACTTTTGACTTTCTGATTATAGCCTTCTCCATATTCTTATTTATACGTCTGATTACGAAATTGACTACAAAGAAAAATGAGGAAGCTCCGGCAGCGCCTCCCGCTCCTCCTGCACCTACCAAAGAAGAAGTGTTGTTGACGGAGATTCGTGATTTACTGAAAGAGAAGAATTAATAACGGCTGGGTCCTATAAACATTATTTCTTTATTGGGCCGGTTATACTTCTAACTAGTTGTCTTGCCACATTCGGGTAGTTTCAGCTATCAGTATTTGTCTGATGAGGAAACCCGGATGTGGCAAATTTGATTTATAGTCCGATCGGTTCTACCTGATATCCTTTTTCAAGTAAAAGCGCGATTAATCCGTCTTTGCCCGGAAGGTGGCGGACGCCTACGGCGATGAAGGTGGGCTGGGCTTTCATCAGTTCGGGTATCTTGTTCATCCAATTCAGATTTCTGCGCTTTAACAAATCCTCCCGTATTCGTTTCCCTATCTCTGTTAATTTCGGTGAGGTCCGGAAGATCGAATCTACTTTCACTTCAAAATCTATCAGGCTTTTCATGTTTTGAGTACGATACACATCTGAAAGGGTATTGACGAAAGATAAAGGTGAAATTTCGTCATCTTCCCGTAGATCTGATATTAATTCGTCAGCTTCTTTCTTTAGATTACTTTTTTCTGATACAAAGGCGTCGAATATACCCTCCAAGCCGACAATTGTGAGGCCTTTCTCTTTTGCTTTTTTTTCTAAAGCTATGTCCATAACTTGAGATTTCATACTATCAATCTGACTTTGGGAGTATCCTGTGTCTACTAATTTCTTACCTTTTTCTATCTCTCCTAAAATAAGGGCTAAGAAATTAGGCTTTATATACACCTTATTTAAAGGAGATTTTAAACTTTGACGTACTATGGAATCGAGAAAATGAAAATCTTCTTTATTTAATAAGTCGGCATAGGTTGTGTCTTTAGGTAGTTTTATAGCGACTCCGACCTGAGCAGGGGTTGGTTTGGACGTTGTTTCGCTTTCTCCGGCGAATTGGCTACAAGCGTTAAAGGCTTGGTGGAGTTCGGGAATACTGTCGGTATATTGATATAGTATGTCGTATGTACCATGATATGTTCCGAACAGATAAGAGGGATGCGAAAGACCGTTGCCTGAAATTTTCCATAACCAACCGCCTTCCGGTCGCTGTTTCGCAGTGGAAGTACAGGTGATAAAGATTGCAATGGTAAGAAATGCCAGGAATAGTTGATTGAATTTTTGCATAGCTATTATGATTATAATATTTATAAATCTTATTATAGTATGTCTCCGCTTTTGGGTGTGGGACAAATTTGTGGAATGTTTAGTAACGGACAATGAATACATTGTTCTGCATTTTTACATGTTCCGCTTAGTTTTATTTTATTCTGAATACGCTGTCTGCGTTTTTTTACGGCATCGTAATTTTTACCTAGTAGGTTGGCAATCTCTTTTAGAGATACTTTCTCGAATATCAGGATACAGATAAAAATCTCGTAAGACGACAACTGGATTGATTCCAGAAAACTTATCAATGGCTGGTTTATTTTTCGATAGAATCCTAGGATTTCGGTGTATTCATCGTATGAAGGTTCAGCAGGTTTTTGATTTTCCAATGTTTGCATCCGCTCGCGTAGGGAAGCGATAATGGCTTCTTGTGTCTGATTGCGGAAAGTAACATCCTGATTGACTTGTTCTATTTCCTGGAAAAGTGATCTCCAGTATGTACTTGCTTGTTTTTGCCTCTTGAACATAATAATAGCTACCGGAATTAAGAGGATAACTAATAGTACCAATCCCAGAATAATGAGTTGTTGCAGTTGTAGTTGCTGCAGCAAGATGTCGTGTTCAATCAATGATTGCGAAGGATTAGATTGCGTAATCTCGGTTATCATGATGTCTAAAAGTTTGGTATAAGAAATATGTAAAAAGAATAAATACAATAGTGGCTGCCAGATTGACTATCCATAGATCTCCTGTCATTGATGAGTTTACCTGTTGGGGAAGGGGATGATAATAATTAGTCATGACATATGCCACGCTTGAGACTTGTAAAAGAATATGTGTTATCAGGCAAGTCCATAGGCTCCGGCTATATACATACAACCAGCCGAACCATAGTCCGTATATTAATCCTAGTACAGGTAATAAGGTCATGCACCCCCACACTACAGAATAAATTATTGCGGCTATTATAATTGATTTTCGGATGCCATATTCTGTCAGTAGTCCTCTTAGAATGATTCCTCTAAAAATGACTTCTATTATAAAAGGCATGAGTATTGCGCTGATAAAAGGATAAATGTAAGCCTCGTTTGAGTCTTTTGTTCCAATTTCTGTGAATATCTTTTTGAGAAACTCCGGGAATGGTACGATTGAATAAATCAGTGCATGTACCCACGGAAGGCAGAGAGTTCCTCCTGCTGCAAGTAATAGTACCTTTATATTTGGTTTGCCAAAACGGAGTATGGAGCGGTCCATTGCTTTGGTTCGGAAAGCTATTGCCAGTATTGTTACTGTGCTTACATATAGTATAGTCGCACATAGATAGCTAGGTACGCCTGATATGATGCAGATAACTTGAACGATTACAGTCCACAGAATAAAGAAGACAGCTAGCCAAATAGATTGACGGCAATTGGGAAAAGTGAGTATTTCCATAGTTTTTAATTTAATGTAATTATATAGAAGACTAAAAACAGTGTTGCAAAGTAGTTTCTTTTTTGTGATAATACCAAATTGGTGGAAAAGTCTAAAGGGACAGGCATATATACATTAAAAAGCGTTGTATGAGCTGTACATAATGGCTTAAATGGTATTTGCGGGACAAAGATTAACTCATTTTAACTCAGTGTTCCCTTGTCTTGAGAGCGATAGCAGAAAATAAAAAATGGTTTCATGATGTTTTGAATATACTAAAATGATAGATTTTTGACTTATATCTTATATAGATTGCGTACTTTTTCCTACTTTTGCAGACCATTTATTTAAAAACCCATACATTGATATGCAGGAAAAAATAATAATTCTTGATTTCGGTTCGCAAACTACGCAACTTATTGGACGTCGTGTACGCGAGTTGGACACGTATTGCGAAATTGTTCCTTATAACAAATTTCCTAAAGAAGATACAACAATCAAAGGAGTTATCCTTTCCGGAAGCCCTTTTTCGGTTTATGATAAAGATGCTTTCAAAGTAGATTTGAGTGAGATTCGTGGTAAATATCCTATATTGGGAATTTGCTATGGCGCACAGTTTATGTCGTATACTAACGGTGGGAAAGTAGAGCCGGCCGGTACGCGTGAATATGGGCGTGCGCATCTGACTTCTTTCTGTAAGGATAATGTGTTGTTCAAAGGAGTACGCGAAAATACACAGGTGTGGATGAGCCATGGCGATACGATTACTGCTATCCCTGCTAACTTTAAAAAGATTGCTTCAACAGACAAAGTTGATATTGCTGCCTATCAGATTGAAGGTGAAAATGTATGGGGCGTTCAGTTTCATCCGGAAGTATTTCATAGCGAAGATGGAACACAGATCTTGAAGAATTTCGTAGTCGGGGTTTGTGGGTGCAAGCAGGATTGGTCACCGGCTTCTTTTATCGAAAGCACAGTTGCTGAATTGAAAGCACAGTTGGGTGATGATAAAGTAGTGCTCGGTTTGAGTGGTGGTGTGGATTCTTCTGTAGCTGCCGTGTTGCTGAACAGGGCTATTGGCAAGAATTTGACTTGTATCTTCGTAGATCATGGTATGTTGCGTAAGAATGAGTTCAAGAATGTGATGAACGATTACGAATGCCTTGGCCTGAACGTGATTGGTGTGGATGCCAGTGAGCAGTTCTTTGCGGAATTGGCCGGTGTAACGGAACCGGAAGGTAAACGTAAGATTATCGGTAAGGGCTTTATTGATGTGTTCGATGTAGAAGCTCACAAAATAAAAGATGTAAAATGGTTGGCGCAGGGTACTATTTATCCGGATTGCATAGAATCATTGTCTATCACAGGTACAGTGATTAAGAGTCACCATAATGTAGGGGGCCTTCCGGAGAAAATGAATCTAAAGTTGTGCGAGCCGCTTCGTTTGTTGTTTAAGGATGAAGTTCGTCGTGTAGGTCGTGAGTTGGGTATGCCGGAACATCTGATTACCCGTCATCCGTTCCCGGGACCGGGGTTGGCAGTACGTATTCTGGGAGATATTACGCCGGAGAAGGTACGTATCTTGCAGGATGCGGATGATATCTTTATTCAGGGATTGCGTGATTGGGGATTATATGATCAAGTATGGCAGGCAGGTGTTATCCTGTTGCCGGTACAGTCTGTCGGTGTAATGGGAGATGAGCGTACTTACGAAAGAGCAGTTGCCTTGCGTGCCGTGACATCTACGGATGCTATGACTGCCGATTGGGCGCATTTGCCTTACGAGTTCTTAGGTAAAATTTCGAATGACATTATTAATAAGGTAAAAGGTGTGAACCGTGTAACCTATGATATTAGTTCCAAACCGCCTGCAACAATCGAATGGGAATAAAATAAGTCCTTTTTAGATGATACTTGAGTAGCCTCAACTTGAATAAAGTTGGGGCTATTTTATTTTCATCTCGGCAAACAAACTGTTTCATACGGCAAAACCAATAGTTTCTAGTAACGGAACCTTTGGTTTCGCCGTACAGAAACCATAGTTTCACCGGTGGGAAACTTTAGTTTCAGACGCTTGAAACTTTTGTTCCCAAGGCTTGAAACTTCCAGTTTCATTACGGGAAACAAATAGTTTTAAACCTTTGAAACAAAATTGAATAGGGTGCGTCTCTGTCTTGTCAATGAGAGACACACCCTATTCCGTATAACTTATGTTGATAACTGTTTATTTCGCTTGTAACTTGGTGACAATCGTTGCCGTAACCGTCGGATCGTCAGAACTACCGGCATTACCAGTCAGGTTTTGAATATATACCACTCCTTTTTGTCCATCTTGCGTCTGGTATGCATATACTTTTCCATTCTCTATTTCAATACTTTCTGTTGTTGGTGACAAATTCTTTAGAGGAGTGTCATCAATTCTGCTGATTGCGTTGAACTGTTCTAAGGTCATATTCGTAACTCCGAATTTAGTATTGCGAGCACCGTTAAAGGTTAAGCTATGCTTGGCAGGAGAGATTAATACTGCTTTTCCATTCTTATTTTCCATACCTATATTAACTTCAGCAGCATATTGACCCGCTTCACGGCTCTTATAGATGCGGCCATATAACCATTCGGCATAGAATACTCCCCAATATTTGTCAACTGATTCCAATTTCTTATCACTATGTTCAGAAAAGATAACAGCAGGAGTGATTTCTACTACAAAGTTTTTCTGAAAGTCTTCTCCTTCAGCATCAGTTACACTAATTTTGATCGCTTTGTTTTCTGACAGGTTTGTTATAGTATATGAAAAATCATAATTACTTTTAGGTTCGTCAAATGTTTGTCTGGTACTCTCGATGACAGATATCGCCGCACCGGTTTCAGCATTGGCTGTGCTGATAACGAAGGAGGTAAGTCCTGCTGTAGAAGTGATGCTTCCTTTTACCGTATATTCTTTGATACCTTTCGGAGTAGTTACCAAGTTCGTTCCTCCTTCAAAATTGAATAGTACAGTAGGAACATAATCAATATTAGCTTCATTTTCACAAGAGGTAAGTGAAAACAGGAAGATAAATAACGTATAAAATAAATGTTTTGCTTTCATATTATTGTAAAATTATTGGTTTATAAATCTGATTACCACCCGGCGTTTTGTTCAATATTCTGACTGTTGTCAACTTCTTGCTGCGGGATTGGGAAATGGTAACATTTGGAAAGAAAAATACGTTCTTCCAGCAGGCTTCTGGTATATGTAGGATTTTCTAGGCTGCCTGTTACAGTAACCTTGTATACTGGTTTAGAGAACCATTCTTCCGCTTTGGCCCATCGGCGGGCATCGAAGAAACGATTGTCTTCGAATGCAAATTCTACACGATATTCTTTGTAGATGCGCTGTCTGAGTTCGTCCTTATTCCAATTTTTGTTTTCATCTAATTCTCCTACACCGGCACGTTTGCGTATCAGGTTGACTGTTTTTACTGCATTTTTGCTGTCACCCAATTCATTAAGTGTCTCTGCATACCCAAGTAATATTTCCGCATAACGTATCATTTGGGGGTTACAGTCATAATTGGAGTTTCCCGAACTTTTGTGTCCGATTCTATCGTCGAGATATTTCAGGACGAGATAACCGGATGATTTGCTTTTATCATCTACGTCAGTCATATCCAACGCTTGTTGGGAACCATTAAGATCGAATGTGTTGCCATGATAAAAGATTGTCATTTTAAGGCGTGGATCCCGGTTTTCATAAGGATTCTTATCGTCATATCCTGAATTTTTATTAATGATAGGCTGGCCATTGGCATCGTATCCGGTGATTGGTTCAGTACCGTCTTTCATGTCGTAAGCATCTACCAGATTCTGAGTGGGAGTACATCCCACATAAGATTTTTCATTCCAGGGAGCTCCTTGGGGAAGATTACTATGCATGGTGGCATTGGCAGCGAGTAGATATGTATATATATTTTCTTTGGTTTTACGCTCGCAGAAATAATGTGCATAACTTAATTCCGGATTTTGCGTGTCATAATATAAATCATAGATATTCAATCCCATGACTGCTGATAATGCGTCTCTGGCATCTTCCCATTTCTTACGATCCATAGACGGGTTGTTTAGTTTGCTGGCAGCATAAAGTTTGGTACGGGCTATGTAGGCCAGTGCCGCTCCTTTGGTAGCACGCCCGTAATTGGGGGCGTCCCATTCTAATGGAAGTTGTGATGCAACATCTGCCAGTTCGGAAACGATATAGTCGACGGTTGCTTCTGCAGTTGAACGCGAACGGTCCAAGTCGGTAGGAGAGATGATTTCATCTCCCAGCAACACGACTCCTCCGTACCAACGGTATAATTCTGCATAATACAGTGCCCGTAAGAAACGCGCTTGTAATTTTGAGGAGGCTTTTTCTTCATCAGACAGTACCGATTTGTCTACTTTTTGTATAAATAGAGTTGCGTTACGGATACTATTGTAATAGAAGGTCCAGGGATGTCCTCCGTTCATTGCAATATCAGAGGCAGACATGGTTGACTTACCATGCGTATGTGCTGATGAATATTCAATAGGTGCATATGCGTTGTCTGTTGCACAGTCAAGGAAAGTTACTCCATCTCCGGAGAAACTGGAGAAGCTACCTTGTGTTAGACGCGTGCGGGCATATAGGTTATTTAAAATCTGCCTTGTCTTTGCTGCGTCTGCATAGATTAATTCTTCCGTGTTCGTTCCTGTCTGGATTCGTTCCATATCACCGGTACATCCGTATAGGAGCAGTAGGGAAAAGGCTGTTAGAATAATATTTTTCTTCATATATCGAATTGTTATCAGAGGTTAGAATGTAACGTTTACTCCAAGATTATAGATTCTTTGCTGAGGGTAGAAGTTTCCGCGATTGGCAGGTTGTGCTTCCGGGTCGATCACTTTTAACTTATCCCAAGTAAGCAGGTTGAATCCGTTGACATACATCCTTAATGCGGATATCGGGGTGTGGGTAAACCACTTTTTAGGGAAGTTGTAGGATAACTCTACATTCTTCAGTCGCAGATAAGAAGCGTCATACAAATACATTGAAGATGATTTGAAGTTGTTCTGATTGGAGCCTGAAGAATTGCTCATACGATGATAAGTCGCAGTTTGCTGTGTTTCAGGAGTCCATCTGGCCAAATGTCTGTCGGCAAGAGCAGAACCAAGATTGAAGAACTCCCATGCAACTTCACCTGTCAGTGGAATTGTTACACGTGTTGCTCCCTGGAACATAACGGTCAGGTCGAAGTTTTTGTAAGACAGACCAACTTGGAATGAGCCGGTTATTTCGGGTACATCCGAGAAACCGAAAGGTGCTATGTCGTAATCATTGATAACACCGTCTCCGTTGATATCACGGAAACGGACGTCTCCAGGTTGTAAGGTTCCGTATTGCGTCGGGCCGGCTGCGATTTCGGCATATGTATTGTAGAATCCGTCGGCTATCAGTGAGAACTGTTGTCCGATAGAACCTCCGGTACGGTTCATATAAGGATATTTACGTATCTGTTCATTTTGTTCGATAATCTCATTGTGGTTGTAGGCAATGTTTGCTTTGATGCGATAGCCGAAGTCTTTGATCTTATGATCCCACCCTACTTCTACTTCTACACCTTGATTTTTTACTTCCATTAGATTTTGTGGAGAAAAACTTGTCACTCCGGAAATGATGTTGGTGCGTGAGGGAGTTTTCAAGATGTTGGTACGGTTTTCGCGGAAGTATTCGGCATTCAAGGTTAATTTACCTTCAAACCAGCGTGTGTCCATACCGATATTGAATTTGGTAGAACGTTCCCAACTTACAATCTGTGCTGCTTTTCCTTCCAAGAGTCCTCCACTGGCTGCAGTTGGAGATTCACCGAAATTGTAATTGGTGCCTGCGGCATAGGTCGCTTCCGAATAATAGGCAAAATTACTTCCGAATTTGTCATTACCGACTTGTCCTAATGAAGCTCTTATTTTCCAGTAAGGTAATAGTTTGCTGTCTTTTAGGAAAGATTCGTTAGTAACAATCCAGCCTACGGATGCGGAAGGGAATAATGCATATCGTTCGCCTTCAACAAATCTGTTGGAACCATTGTATCCTAAATTGATTTCTACTAAGTATTTACCTTCAAAATCATAGTTGGCACGGGCTACCAGTCCTTGATATACCTGCGGTAGCCCTCCATATTCACCATCGCCCGGTGCTTGGTGAGAGTTATAGTTGTATAAAATAAGTCCCGAAACATTATGTTTTTCTGCAAATTGACGTGAATAATTCACGAATGCTTCCCAGTATACACGTTTTTTTGCTCCGGATGCAAAATTGATGAGAGAAGGGAATACTTTGGCAAGTAGGCGTTGGTATGTTCCATTCTCATTATATTTCCATACAGGTTCCACCACATTCAAGCCCATACCGTTGTCTTCGATATAACTATTGTAGGAGAATTTACCTCCGATACTCAATCCTTTAGTAATAGCATGTAAATCGTAGTTCAGTTTTACAGTTCCTTCCAAAGCACTGTCGTTGTCCTTTCTATATCCCTGATAGAGGAATGCGTGTAGTGGGTTGGCTCTCACAAGATTTGGAACGGCTGCAAAAGTTCCGTTTTCGTTGACTAGCGGGAATGCATTGGCAGGTGTACGGGTCATATTGTTAAATGCACGGCTGGCATCTCCTTCGGAGTTGGGACGGTTCTTGCTTCCGGTACGATAGCTGAAGTCAACGCCAATACTGAAGTCTTTAGTAACTTGTATATCTAGGTTGGTTCGTACGTTGAAACGATTATAGTAGTAGGCAGAGTTGTAGTCTGGTTGCTGGAGTAAATTATCCAGTTCCGGGTTAATGGCAATCAATTTGGCCAGATCTGGTTTCTTTTTTAATTTTTCGATATCAGTTTCGTAGGTTCCGTTCTGATGAAAATAGCCTAATGACACAAAATATTTAAGCCGTTCGTTTCCTCCCGATACATTGACATTGTACTTTTGTTGTGTACCTAGTTTGGTAAACATATCTATATAGTCGTTGTCCGGATGAGTAAACGGGCTGGACTGGTTGCGGTATAATTGCATATCATGCTCTGTATATTTCGGTGCTTGCCCTTCATTCACCAAACCTTCATTCATCAATGTTGCATATTCTTCGGCATTCACCATTTTTGTAATACGGTTGATTTGTGTAATACCGAACTCACCGGAGAAAGAAACTTTAGCTTTACCGGAATTACCACGTTTTGTAGTCACAAGGATAACTCCGTTCGCTCCACGTACACCATAAACGGCAGTAGCAGATGCATCTTTCAATACGGAAATACTTTCTATTTCGTCCGGGTCGATTTGTGAAAAGTCACGTTCGATGCCATCTACCATAATCAACGGAGAAGCATCGTTCACCGTAGCACGGCCACGAATATAGAGTGCGGCAGCGTCTTCACCGGGACGTCCGCTGGTTTGACGTGTTACCAGTCCAGGAATACGTCCTGTCAGACTGTTTGTGACACTGGAAGTAGGACCTTGTTTCAGTTCCCGATTGCCCACAGCAGAAATAGATCCGGTAACCGATACCTTTTTCTGTTGCCCATAAGCTACAACCACTACTTCGTCCAAGGTTTGTGTGTCATCATGGAGTCTTACGGTAAGTGTCTTTCCATCTTTGGGAACGGTAACTTCCACAGTTTTCATTCCTATCATTGAAATAGCAATAATAGCCTTGTTACTGGTTACCTTTAATGTGAATTTGCCGTCAAGATTTGTAATTGTTCCATTACTGGGTTGTCCTTTTTCTACCACATTGGCACCAATTAATGGTTCGCCGGCGGCATCTGTAACAACACCTCTTACGGTTTCTTGTGCTTGCGCTTCTATGAACCATAAGCTCATTAGTAGCATTAATATATACCATTTTTTCATATTATACGATTTTTAGATTGTTATCTCCAACCGGGATTCTGTACTAAATTTGTATTTAACTGCATTTCTGAGTAGGGGATAGGAGAATAATACATCTTTGTATTAAATTTCCTTTGTCCGTCGACAACAAACTCATGTGTGGACACAACTCCATTATCTTGCCGCTCTATTCTGAATCCCATTAGTGGCTGGTTCAAATCTTTTTCGGCTGTTTTCCATCTTCTCAAGTCAAAATAGCGTTGATCTTCGAATGCCAGTTCAACCCGTCTTTCATTTCTTATTTTCTTTGTCATTTCCGTTTGAGAAGTTGTAGTGTATGGGACTGTTATTCCTGCACGTGTTCTTACTTTATTCAAAGCTTCGAGAGCTGTCCACCCCAAATCGGCTGCATCATTCGGTCCGTATGCTTCGTTCATGGCTTCGGCGTATAGCAAATAGATGTCTGCCAAGCGAATGACAGGGAAGTAGTGATAGGTACTCGTTATTGTTTGAGCTGACAGGTTTATATTCGTATCAAGGAATTTGCGTAAATAATAACCTGTAACGGTAGAACGAAGATTGACTTTGCCGATAGCATCCTGACTGTTGGGGTCGCTGATGTCGATTGCTCCTCTTGCTCCCAAAATACTTCCGTCACGAACGATCGTAACATCAAAACGAGGATCCATATTCTCGAATCGGGTATCTGATTGCATATCGTTGGCACTACCATCCTTCTTCTCGAAAGCGCATACTAGATTATGGGAAGGACAAGTACCTCCCGAACCCAACAGTGAAGGAGGGTAATTGTAAAGTTCCAGCATATAGTTTTTTGGATTTCCGGTATATACTATATATTCAGTATTTTGGTTTGGCTGTATGATAAACAGTTTTTCAAAGTTTGGGTATAAATACAATTTACTCGGAGCAAGGTCAATTACGGTTTTCAAAGCTTTAGCAGCAAGTTTCCACCTTTCTTGTACGTTTCCGTCAGTATAGCCGAGTATCGGATTTTGTACATTGTTGAATAATGGACTCGCTGCGTACGCCAGCGTTTTTGCCTTAATAGCCAACGGGCATGTATTGGCTGATAAAAAACCAAAACCACGATATTGATTGGTGATATAATTGTAGCGCGTAAATATTTCGCTGGCTTCATTGCATAAATTTACAATATAATCGACGCAATCGCTGAAATTATTGCGGGGTAATGTTATAATCTCTTTATCATCAAGAGTATATGTCTTTTTCACGAGCGGAACTCCTCCATACCTTTTGATTAACTCGAAGTAATAGAGTGCACGGACCGATTTACTCTCTGCTATGGCCAGTTCTTTATAACTTTCAACTTGTGCATCTGTCCAACCTGCATTGTTTTGTAGGAGAGGAATGTACTGCTCGAAATAAAGTGTACGTCGGATACCGATGTATAAATCGGCCCAACGGTTTTCTATCGGACTAATTTCGGTTGCGTATCCTTGTCCCAGTTTATACATTGCATTGGCGGGGTCTACATAAGCACCGTCATCTGTAGACGCGTCGAGGAATGCTGTATAGTTGCTTTGGTATCCATTGGGCATGGAAACGTAAACGCTATTCAGCATTTGGATTGTTTTGTTATAATCAATAAATGTCTCTTCCGGTTGCCAGTATTCATAAGGTTGTTGGTCCAGATAGTCGCATGAAGAAACTGCAAGAGCAATACAACCTGTTATGAGTATATGTTTAATCGTTCTCATAGTTAGTTAAAATTTAATGTTTATTCCGGCGCTGAATGAGCGTTGGAGCGGATAAGCGACGCCATTGCCATAGGCCTCCGGGTCAATAACGTCTAGTTTATCAAATGTGAGCAGGTTCTGGCCATTTAAGAAGATACGGAGTTCTTCAAGACCGATGGAACGGACCACTTTGGTTGGTAGATTATACGACAGTTCTACATTCTTTAGTCTTAGATAAGAGGCGTCCCGTTGCCAATAGGTAGACGAAAGACTGTTGTTGCTTGAACCCGCAGCTTTAGTTGTAAATCTTGGGTTGTTGACAGAAGGGTTTTCCGGTGTCCATCTATTTCTTTGGTGTTCATACATATTTCCGTTATTGTAGAATGCAAACGCTGTGTATGAAGATAGCATTTTAGATACTTTAGCTGCCCCTTGGAATAGCACGGACAGAGAAAATCCTTTATAGCTTCCTCCAAGACTGAAGCCATAGAACACTTGAGGAACATCCGTGTATCCGTAACGTACCCGATCTTTTTCATCTATCTTACCGTCTCCGTTGATATCTTTATATCGTATGTCTCCGGGAACGACGCTGTTCAATGTGTGAACAGGAGCTGCCGCAATTTCTTCATACGATTGGAAAATACCATCGGCAATATAGACTAGTGAAGTACCATAAGGGTGTCCTTTGGAATACATATAGTCATACGGTTGCAAGGCTTCGTCCATATCAATGACTTTGTTTTTGCTGTATGAAATGTTACCACTAAGGAAATATGTGAAATCTTTACCTATGTTATCTTTCCAGTTTAGGCTACCTTCCAAACCTTTGGTTTCCATTTTCCCGATATTCTTGCCTGGCATATAGATAGTAGTATATCCCAACATGGATGAAAATGTGGAGGGAATGGTGTATACACCGGTGCGACGATCCTTCCAAATGTCGAATGTTGCGTTCAGACGATTAGAGAACATTCCTAAGTCTGCCCCTAGATTTATTTGAGTAGATTTCTCGTAGGTAGCAGAAGGATTGGCTTGTTGGGTTTCCAATAGAGAAGTATATTGCGCCATGTCATTACCAAAATAGATTCCTTCATTCAAATTCTGAAGACGGCTCATATACATATACGCAGATACTGCACGGTCATTGTTTACCTTACCGATACTACCGCGTATCTTTAGATTAGAAATAGCGGGCTTTAACACATCAAAGAATTTCTCGTTGGATGCGTACCATGCCAAGGAGACAGTAGGAGACAATCCCCAGCGGTTCTCATTATTGAATTTGTAAGAACCTTGATAGCCGAAAGTGGCATCTATCTGGTATCTGTTATCGTATTTATATGCAAACCAGCCACCAACTGTTTGGTAGCGATAGGGAAGCACAATACTTTGATTGTATTCATATTGGTCGTAAAACATCATTCCCGAAACATTGTGCTTACCGGAAATACGATTGTAGCTAAGTTTAAAATTTAATGTGGTGTTACGTGCATCACCATATTTCATGGCAGCATTTGATATCATTTCTTCACTAGTTCCATATTTTTGGAGTACTCCGTTATTTTGAAGTGTGTAATAATTGAAAGAGCGGGTACGGTTTTGTTTTTGTAAGTTGTATACGTCCATAGAAATCTGTCCGTAGAGCGATAAACCCTTCAGAAGGAAATCCAGATCCTGTTTCAGTGATACAGAAAAGGCGCCATAACGTTTATCGATCGCTGTGTAGCCACCTCTGTTCAAAATAGCCCACGGATTGATATATTTATCATTGCCTGCAACAATACGGTCTCCCGGTTGTGATTTGATAGGATTCCCTGACTGGTCTACATAGTTATGGGTATCTTTATAGTACATAGGAAATGCTGTAGCCGGCGTTTTCAACAGATTCTGGAATATATATTGTTGTGCTTGGTCATGATAAGGAGAGTTTTCGCTTTGCATCCAACCGTCTAATTTTACTGATAACAGGGTCGTAGAGGTGATGTCGAAGTCTACGTTCGAGCGAAAGTTGATTCGGGAAAATTCTGTGTTGGTACTGTAATTCTGCTCTTTTTCAGTATTAAACATTCCTGCTTGTCCGGTATATCCCAATGAGACGAAATAACGGGTACGCCCGGAACCTCCTTCTACTGTGGCATTATATCGCTGCATGAAAGTTCCTTTTTTAAGCAAGTTTCCTATCCAGTCGACATCTGGGTAGCGCTCCGGGTCTGAATGATTGGCGAATTTATTGATCTCCGTTTCCGTGTAGAAAGGATTCAAACCGTCATTAATGTTCGCTTCATTGTAGGATTGAGCATATTCTGCCGCGTTAACAGCTTTGGGAACTCTCATGTTCTGCTGATATATCCCTTGGATGTTAAGGCTGACTCTAGGTTTTCCGAGACGTCCGGATTTGGTTTCAATCAGGATAACTCCGTTCGCGCCTCGCATACCATAAAGAGCGATAGCAGAAGCATCTTTTAATATGGTCACTCTTTCAATTTCCTGAGTTTGTACCATACCGTAGTAATTGCGTTCTTGTCCATCGATTAGTACAAGTGCGCCATTTCCATTGCTACGTATTCCACGTATATAAATGGAAGCTTCGTCATTGCCCGGTTCTCCACTTCGCTGAATCGTAGTTAACCCCGATATTCTTCCTGACAATGCATTGGATAAATGCTGTACAGGCACATTCTCCAATACTTTACCGGAGATTACATCGGATGCACCGCTAAACTCTGTTTTTAACTTACTTCCATAGGGTATGGAAATGATTGTCGAGTCTTTTTCATTCTTTTCCTTCACTGTTTTGTCCTGTGCTGAAATGATGGTTGAATAACCTGCAAGTGAGCAAAATAGCAGAAAGAACTTGATTTTTAAAGTTTTCTTTCTCATAAATATTAAATTAAGGGGAATATTTTATAATATTCAGTTTAGAATAAGTCGTAGTAGAACTTAGCCTAATTTAATCTATATCTATGATAATCAGTTTGTTAAAGTTGTGATATTTATTAAAAAAGAGTAATGGTATAAAGTTGGTATCTAAAAAAGTAGATTTAATTTGCGGGAGAATGCAAAATAAATGAAATATTAGCTTGATATTTTAAAATCAATTAATATATTTGCGGAGAATTAAAAACAAAATGAACTTTTAAAGCAAAATCGCCTATGGAGAGCTAAGCACTTCTACTATAATTTAGAAAATTATTAAGTTCTACTACAACTTAGCTATTAATTTAATCTTTTAGAAACATAAATAAGAAAAGGGAAAAACTATTTTTTAATGGTGGTTATATGTTTGTCGTTTAGTAATCGTAGACAAAATGATCCTATTTGTGCTACCTAAACAGGGAATTATATAATTAACTATCTATCTAATTATCTAGGTAAGTTTTTAAAACCTCTGCTATTTTCTCATATCCTTTAGTATTAGGATGAAGTCCATCGCTGAATAAGGATGAATTGATAATGCCATTTTTATCTGTCAACAGATTGCTTAAGTTTATATAAATACAATTCTGTTCTAGCTTCTTACGAAGTTCTTTGTTAATTTGCTGAATACGTTTTTCTGTGTTTGCTCTTGGGAGGATTCCCATTACGCATAATTTAGCTTGTGGTTGGCGTATTTTAATAGCTTCGGTGACCTGAAGAATACCTTGCAGAATTTCTTTATCTGTATTAAATTGAAGATTATTAGTTCCTATCAGTAGAAAAATCATATTTGCTTTGAAACCGTCCAATTCGCCATGGTAGATGCGCCACAATACGTTTTCTGTTTTATCCCAGCCGAAACCGAGATTGCGAACTGACCTGTTTTTGAATAGCTTGTCCCAAGCTTCTTTTCCACGTTGTGTCGGTGCAGTAGGCTCGCCGGCCCAGTAATGCGTGATAGAGTTACCTATCATAATGATTTCCGGGGCATTTTCTCGGTTTAATTTAAGGATTTCTTCATGACGCGCGTACCAATCATAGGAATCTCTTTGTTGTTTGCATGGAATACATGAAGTGGGACCTTCATTCTTTTCATGTAATATTTCCCGTATCTTTTTTAAATAACTGTCTGCATATTGCTGCATACCTAAATCAGTAGAATGAACTCCGTCTACCATACCGTCTGCCGGAATACCTATTTCTTCCTTTGTCAGATAATAGATATCCGGAATTTGTTCTTCTTGTAAAGTATTGTATGCTTTTCGCAATTCAGTATTAGCTACGCGGTATGATTCTTCTGCTTTTTCGGAAGTGACATCGTTGGCATATCCGTCATGCTCTACTAGTAAAATAGGTGCTTTGCTGGTTTCGCGTAATTTCTTTACTCCTTTTAAGGTACGGTCGTATATCACTTCTGCACTCTTTCCCGGTAGGTTGGGCATACAGTCAATAATAAACAGTTTTGCATCAATCTCGGACAATAAGTCGAATAGTTCGCTCTCGAGTTTGCCATTGCCGGAGAATCCCAAATTGATGACGGGATGTTCCGACTTTCTATTTAAAATATTTCCCCATGCCATACCCGGACGGGAGGCACAAGCCCCTTGTGCAATGGAAGTTCCGTAAATAACCAGGGGTTTTTCTTGTGAGACGGGAAGAAAACGGAAAGAAGTGTTCTCGGGTACACCGATTTCTAGCCATGACACACTGTTGTAAAGAGGTAGAAATAATTGATATTCAAAACCTTTTCCGGTTTTTGCGGCATACGAAAGTCCGCTAAAATCGTATGTAATGGTATCCTGCATAACATACCGTCCAACACACCAACGCTCTTGACCATTATTGTCGGTTGCATATAAATCAATGCCAGAGACACCAGTTGCTGGCATGTGTGGCATGGAAAGAGCGCCTTTCACAACATAACGAATTTTTATTTCCGGAGCATTGGAACGAAATGCAATGGAGAGTCCTGCGCTTTGGAGTGATAAGTCCCATACCGCTTTTCGTACTTTATCTTTAGCCCGTTGTGGAAGTCGTGTGTAAAATCCTGCGGGATCTTCTTGCCATGCTTGTCCACGGACGACCGGAAAACTTTCTTTTTGTGGATTGAACCACTTATATTGTGCTGTTAGTGATGAAGTGCAACCTAAAAAAAGAATAAAAAGAAAGAGGTGTAAATGTGTTGTTTTCATAGGTGGTATAAATAATATAACTTAATTTATATAATGAGCTTCTGTGCATCAGGAATAAGAATTTCTTTTCGTCGCAACTCAATCAATCCTTTATCCTGTAATTCGTTAAGTGCTTTGGAAGTATTCAGACGGGTATCGTCTAAATAGCGAGCTAAATCATCCATTTTTACTTTGAATATCTTTTCTCCTTGTGTTTTCTCGCAATGCAGTAAGAAGAAGCGGGAAATCTTCTCCTTTAAGTCTATAGTCGGTTCTTCCCATAGTCGGGAGTAAAGATTTTGTGCACGATTGCTGACAATATTCATATAGTTGAGCCTGAATATATCGTAATTAAACAGGTCGCTAAGTACGAAGGCTTTACTAATACTGATTGTGTGGGCTTCTGTATGCGCTATATAAGAGGATGCGTAATTCGTATTCATGCCGAATAACGATTGTGGTTCTATCAGATATGGTGCTTCCATTTGCTCAATGACAGTGTATATGTTTTCTTTGGAAGTGGTGACGATAGATACTTTACCTTTTAACAGGAAACGAAGTTGCTTACAAGGACTACCATTCTCAATGATAGTTTCTCCGGCTTTATGCTTGATAAAATGTAGCTTTACCTTATCCAAAATACTAGTGAAATCTTCATGGCAAAGACCTTGAAATAAAGGCAATTGGAGCAAAGTGTCGAACATTGTTTCCATACGTCGTAATTTCTTGTTAATCGTACAAATTTACTCATAATACAATACTGCTGTCAACATCTGACCGTTCTTTTTGTTTTTTTTATTGTTTGAATGCATAAAAATAGAGTATATTTGCAGAAAAAAAGGAGGAAATTATGTTTGCAGGCTTTAACTGGCAACAGATGATTAGTGCGTTTATCGTGCTTTTTGCGGTAATAGACATTATCGGTTCTATACCTATTATTATTAACCTGAAAGAAAAGGGGAAGGATGTGAATGCAATGAAGGCTACCGTTATTTCTTTTGCCTTATTAATCGGTTTCTTTTATGCAGGGGACATGATGCTGAGACTCTTCCATGTAGATATTGAATCTTTTGCTGTTGCAGGTGCATTTGTTATTTTCCTCATGTCTTTGGAAATGATTCTGGATATTGAAATCTTCAAAAATCAGGGACCTATCAAAGAAGCTACTCTAGTTCCGCTTGTTTTTCCTCTTTTAGCCGGTGCCGGAGCTTTTACTACCTTGCTTTCCCTTCGGGCAGAATATGCCAGCATTAATATTATCATCGCCTTGGTTCTGAATATGGTCTGGGTTTTCTTTGTTGTGAGTATGACCGGTCGTGTGGAACGATTCCTCGGGAAAGGTGGTATTTATATTATTCGCAAGTTCTTTGGAATTATCCTGTTGGCTATCTCTGTCAGGTTGTTTACGGCGAATATAACGTTGTTGATTGAGGCATTGCATAAGTCCTGATTGGAAAATTCCTCCTTCGGATTCTCCTCTTCTTCCTCGTCATCATCCTTTTCATCTGCAAAAGGTTCCGGGCGTTGAGGCCCGTGATTCACAAAAGCTAGGGCACAGAGTGTTCCCATAATTCCACCGCTTAGATGTCCTTCCCACGACATATTGGCGGGAGAGAAATAGGGGAACATATGCCAGATAATTCCTCCGTATAAAAAGGTGACAAGCAGAGAAATGGCAATAAGTGGTACGTATTTGCGGAGAATGCCACTGAAAAAAAGGAAAAAGGCAAGACCGTAGATTAATCCGCTGGCACCTATATGCCAGCCCGGTTTACCTATAATAAAGGTAAGTAGTCCGGCACCGATCCAAATCAGGATAAAAATTTTTCCCGCTATTCCTCGGTAAAAGTAAAAAAGACACCATGATAAGAAAAATAGCGGGAGCGTATTAGCCAGTAAATGACTGAATCCACTGTGTATCAACGGATGAGTCAGAATACCGAAAACTCCACGTTTTTCCATAGGATATATCCCCAAGTGAGAGAGATCCCAATGCATCCCGACCTCTACAATCTTGAGCATATAAAGAATGAAAATAAGAAACAATGGCTTTGCTGCAGCTAGCATGATACGCTGAATATCTTGTTTCATGACTTTCTTTTCTTTAGATATTTTACGCAATACTACGAATATTTGCACAAAATCTGAAA
>CAUHML010000057.1 GCA_959606905.1 uncultured Bacteroides sp.
CTGTTTTTACTGGTAAAAGTATGATAGATGCATTTTCTAAAAGCTATCTATCATACTTATTCCTTTGATAATTAAAAGATTATTGAAATAAATGATACTATGATAGATATTTTATTTCACTATGTAGCATTTAATTCAAATATTTAGGAACATGAGCAAACGTTAGACTTGGAAAAGTTAGCGCCTGCCCGTTCTTTGAAAAAGCAATTAAAAAGAGGCTGACTCAAAAACAATCTTGAGACAGCCTCTCGAATACAAACTTTAACCTATATTCTTTTTAGACTCAATACTACTTAAAGACGTATATTTCATAAAGCTCACATCCCCAAGAAGCCAAAAGATCAAATTTCACATACCGTGCAGTTATAGATTCAATGAATTGATAGTAATCGGCATTCTCATCAGCAGTAGCTACTTTTCCTAGATAATTCCATGTGTTTCCATCAGAAGAAACTGATAATTGTACATTTTGAGGAGCATAATAATATATATAATCAAGACCTACTCCAGTGATTGTTTTTTCCTCTCCCATATCGAGTGTAAATGAAATATCTCCATCAGAACATATACCTTCATAGTTACCTTTGGTTTCACCATCAATAAGCGAACCGCCACCATCGTTTTGATAAAAATCACTACTATCTTCCACATCTACAGACCAACCCTGTTTGGCCCATTCTATCCAACCGGAAGGCCGTTTGTAAGATATGTGTTCAAATCCTCTTATATATTTATTTATATTCAAGGTGAAAGAACTTCTTTTCTCATCCTGCACGAAGACCGGATCTTCACATTCAAAAACAGCTGTGATATTTAATGTGTTTGACGAGTCGTCCGATGTACGCAACAAAAAGTCATTAGTAATCTCCCAAGTAATATCTCCTGATGTCTTTTCACCAGCAGGAATTATAATTTCTGCAGGAGTAATACTAATGTCTTTCAGGTATTCGTCATCCACTCCTTCCGTTGTAAGTTTCACCTTTACATCTTTCCGAGCAGGACGATCCAATTGTACACTGAATGTATATAGATTCCGCTCCGTGTCCTTAAATTCTCCGTTGAAATAAGTATGTTCGAATGTAGTTTTATTACCGACTTTTCCTTCCAAGAAACCTGTAGCTACATACGCCTCTTTCTTTATCAAAGCTTTTGCCTCCAAGGTAATAGATGGCATTTTATATCCTTGCACAGTAGCTCTCACTCCTAAATTATAGGTAGCTTCATCGTAATTAGATTGAAAAACATCCATATTTTTTATACCCAAAGTAACACTGGCATCCGTATAGCCTGCCGGAATTATCAATTTGGTATCACTTAACTCAACATCTTCTCCGATTGGCTCAAAAGTAACTATTGCGTCCTCGGGTGAAGCGTTAAAACGAAAGGTGAATATTGCGGGTTTATCGAATTCTAATATACCCTCATTATTATAGGTGGCATTCACTATTATTTCCGAACCTTCTCCGTCTTCCGCCACAAGAGAAAAATTGTTATCCGGATAGGTAGCCAGACTTGGAGTTTCATCTTCGCCGCATCCAGAAAGGGCTGTCAGCGAACCGACTGCCAACAATAAGAAAAATCTATAAAGTGTTCTCATTTCTACAATTGTTTTTTAAATTATTGCAAATCATCGGGATATTGGTAAGGTGTGGCATCATTGTCCTTGTAGAACACGGTAGGTGCTTGTAACGGAGAACCATACAGAGTTTTCACATCAGACAGACGCCGGAATACATTGCCATAATTTTCCGGCTTCGGTGAAAAGCCCATAAACCATCCAGAACCTTGGTTTATCAGTCTTTGTCCCTGTAAATCGCCACCTGTACCTCTAACAAACTCCATGGATTGACCGGAACATTCTTTGGATGTCAGGTCCCCATACGGAACTTGAGAAGGATCTCTACCATAATCACCAACTACAATATCTATCCAGTTTTTAATAGTTACTCCATCAACAACGGTTGCCTTCGAACTATACATTCTTCTTAATGCATATACTGCTACGATTTTATCAGGCATTGCTTGTTTAGTTTCGTAGCATAGACGTGCCGCAGCCTCCTCACTAGGCTCTGTTAATGCTGGATTATTCGGATCATAAGCACCTTCATATTCGTCATCAAAACATACCCCGTCCAGATTATATGCTTTGCAATACTGAGCTAGTTCTCGTGCAAAGTCTTTGGCACCTTGTTTAGAAAGTTGCGCCACTCCTGTTATATCCCCGTTACTAAGTATTCCTAATACTATTTTAGTTCCACGTTTACGAAGTGGTTGCAAAAATTTCTCATTATTATCTAGCAAATATTGTATGTAAGCATTACATTTTAAATAAGGGCGTTGGGCTTGTGCGTCCCAGTTGATATTGGCAGCAAATGGAGATACTACATCCCACAGCAATTTTCCGTTTTCCAGTTGAAAAGAAAGAGCATTCAGTGGATTTGTACCATCAAAGAAGACAAATGACTTTACTACATCTTCCCCTTTGTAAGTGTTTCCTAACTTTCTCATATCTTTTATCAAATAGATACAATGACCAGCTTTCTCATCTTTTATGGTAATGTCGCTACTTACGTGGGTAAGAGCTATAGGTAAAGCATAGGTTTTATCTTCTTTCAAAGTGCCGTCCGTCTGAATGGTGATGTCAGTCTGAGCAGATTTTGTTTGTGCATCTACAATAAGCTTCCCGTCATTCTTAAAAGAAACCAAGTGCGCAGGATACAATTCAAAATCGGTTTCATGCTCTTTGTTATAAGTATCCAAATAGTCTGCATCAATAATTACTTGAGCAAAAGTACTGGTACTCGCCATTTTACTAAGACTCATTTTTACAGAAGTAGTATAAGTATCTTTGTATAGCTCCACTACGTTAGAGGACAAATTGGACTTTCCGTCACGCAAGTATCCATTGTTTTCATAAATGCCAGTATATGCTGACTCATCTATTGCTTTATTTATGACAAGATCATCATCACAAGAGGTAAGGCAAGTTATGCCGCCTGCAAATATGGCAACCATCAACCCTGTTATCAGATATTTTTGTTTCATAATAATATTCTTTTTAATTAAAAGGATTAATATATTTGAGGAAGTTCTACAGGAACCCATATCGGATCTTTACTCGCAGTGATATCATTTCCATTACCTGTACGATCTATAACAACCTTTCCAGACCCCTCATTAAATTTCCAGTAGGCTACAAGTCCTTCACTGGCAGGATTTACTTTATAAGGATTATCTGCAATTTGCTCTGCAGTTCTTTCTACGCTCCAAATACGAACCTCTGAAATTTCTCCCGGAAGCCAGCGGGTACCATCAAAAGAACGACCTATATAGCAATTCTTAGTTAAATTAACCGTACTATTTGCTGACTGGTCTTTATACACCGCCACACCATTCTTGTAATAGATTCGGTTTTTATTGACAGTGTTATACACAACAGCTATGTGTACCCATTCGTCTACCGGAAGTCCAATACCTGGTGCGTGATTTGCTGGAGGAAAACTTCCACCTGGCACAAATGCCTGAAGTTGATCACGTGGACGGTCACCATCACCGATACGTATAAGGAAATTACCTTCTATTCCAAAAACAGAACTTAGTGCATTATCACGTTTGGCCACCCAGTCATCACTTCGTACCAATGCTTCTACTGTAATAGTAGTCATCTTACTTACATTACTATTCCAGTTGATCGGGAAATAATTTTCCTTAATATTAGCTACAACATTAATAAGAGCAGCGCCTTTAATAATAAAATAAGTGGTACGGGCACTCTCTAGAAGTCCAATTCCAGTTACATTTGTGATTGTAACAGGCAACACATAACGTCTTGAGTCGTCCAATTGATTCAAATTAACGAAATTCACTATGATATCATCTCCGGAAATTCCTCCGGGTTGAATCGTAACATTCTTCACAGGGATATCATAAAACGCTTCGGGAAGTGCTGTAGCATTATCCCCATAACATAGATTATAGGTAGCTGTTAAAGATGGTTTGGCATCAAAGCTGACTTGGATTTCGTTGTCGACAGGAGCAGCAAGCCGATAAGTAATTTTACGACTGTCAAACAATACATCTTCTTTAATCAGTAAATCTTCAGTTACGGGTACCGAACTTATATAAAGCTTATTGTCATAATGATGTTCATCATTAATATCCGTATCCTTGCAGCTGCTTACCGTAAATGCAGTAAGTGCTATAAATGCTAATTGATAAATATGCAATTTCATATTGTATTTCTATTTGTTAGGATTCATTATATGAATAGTTTCACGTACTGTTCCGTAAGTATTATTGTAATAATCCTTTTGGATATTGATGATAAAAATACCAGTGCGGGTATAATCTGGTGATGCCTGTACAATCCATTGAGCTGTACCTTGTGCAGCCAATACTTTATTTCCATTTGCATCCCGTGTATCCCAATAACCAATTATCATATCCTTATCTTCCTGTTGAGGAAACTGTGTACAGGCAATAAAACGATCTTTTGGAACAAGATCCACATTCGTTCCTGCTACGTCTATGCCTGCTTGAATAGCCATAAAAACATTTAATGTCAGATCCTCCATGTTTTTGGAAGAAGCGGTTTTCAGTATCAGATGATTGTATTTATCCAGCATATCCATGTTTTCGGGAGCTAAATACTGCACATAACCGTAAAAAACCAATGTCTTGTCGGTATGCTTAATCCGCCAATCCAACACTCTGCTGAAGAAGTTTTGCTGACGTGCCTTGTATTGTTGTAACACATCTTCTTGCATACCCACCATTGAAAGTCCTGTATAGTCAATTAGGATACCATCATATCCATAACTGTCACATAGAGCCAGCATAGCATCCGTACGTTCATTCAGATATCTTTGTGCATCTTCTTCCGTCAATTCGGAATTATCCTTTGCCTTATTGTTCCATTCTTGTTCTAAACTCTCATAATTAATGCAGGAAAGCGTGCGGATATTCTTCTCGCGTATTTTTACCATTTCGGCCTGTGTTTCAGACGAGAGCTTTTCCGGATTATTCAAACAGATAAAATCCACACTGTCCGGTATAGCGGTGAGACGTTCGGTTTGATTGATTGGGTTAGTTTCCGGATTGTCAAAAGAGACAAAGACTAACTTATGTTCTCCATCCTTGTAGCGTTTCAGATCTCTGATATAGTCAGCATACAGTTGTGGGTTTTGCTCTTCAAATGTAGAGTAATGGATGTTAATGCTTTCTGGGTCTGTCCAGTCTTCGCATGAGGAATACATCATCCCCCACACCATCAATATTGCTGTAAACAAACTGTTTTTTACTATTCTTTTCATATATATTATCACTTAAAGATTTTAATCACATTATTTTCATCCAAGTTCTCTAAGTACTTGGTATATTTTAAATATAGGTTATTCAAGGGGGTATCAGATATTTCTTACTTTTTTCGAAAAAAAAGAGAAAATGGACTAAGTGTTTATTATATTAGCATTGTTTTATTAACAAAGGGAGGGAAAGTCGACACTCTTCTTTTTGAGTTTAATAAAATGTATAACCATTAAATTAAATGTATGGAAAGCAAACATTCGCTTCGAAAGTCGAAGTTATTTCGAGCTTTATTGATTCTTTTGTTGATAGCAGTTCCTGTACAATGGGCTGCGGCACAGTTGACCTTATCAACTCCCCGTACAACTTTAGGAACTGTAATTAAACAAATTCAATCACAATCAAAGTACCAATTTTTCTACAATGACAAGCTATCAACTGTCACAGTTGAACCTTTAAAAGTAAAAGATGCTTCTTTAGAGCAAGTTTTAAACACACTTTTGAAAAATAAAGATATCTCTTATAAAATAGAAGAGAATATAATTTATTTATCGGAAAAAGAAAACTCTAATTCGCTACAACAACAAAGCGGGAAAGAACGTACTATAACCGGACAAGTTGTAGATGCTAAAGGAGAACCACTGATTGGTGTTAGTATTTTAGTAAAAGGAACAACAGACGGAGCTATTACCGATTTGGATGGTAACTACAAAATTATGACAAAAAGCAATAACCCAGTTATTGTTTATTCTTATATCGGATATAAGACACAAGAAATTCCTTTGAAAGGACAGACAGCCATTAATATTACGATGATGGATGACACCCAAGTGATTGACGAGGTGGTTGTTACAGCTTTGGGCATTAAGCGTTCGGAGAAAGCTTTGAGTTATAATGTCACACAGGTCGATGCAGAATCAGCTTTAGCTGTAAAAGATGCGAACTTTATTAATTCACTGAACGGAAAGGTTGCGGGTTTAAATATCAACTCTTCTTCTTCTGGTATTGGTGGTGCAAGTAAAGTTGTTATGCGTGGTTCCAGGGGGATCGAACAATCGTCTAATGCTCTTTATGTTATCGACGGTATTCCAATGTATAACCTGAGCGCTTCTGGTGGTTCTGAAGAGATGCAATCGCAAGGCTCTACAGAAGCTATAGCTGATATAAACCCAGATGACATTGAATCAATGTCAGTTTTGTCTGGTGCCGCTGCTGCCGCATTGTATGGTAGCAATGCATCTAATGGTGCTATTGTAATCACAACAAAAAAAGGAAAAGTGGGTCGTGTAGCCTTGACCGTATCTAGTAATACAGAAATGTTATCTCCATTCGTCATGCCACAGTTTCAGAATCGCTATGGAACTTCTGGAACAGATGCTAGTTGGGGGAAAAGACTGAACGAAGCTAATTACCGCGGATACGATCCTGCAAGTGATTATTTTCAGACTGGACTTATTGGAACAGAATCTGTAACACTTTCTACTGGTACAGAACACAATCAGACATATCTTTCTGCCGCAGCCGTTAATTCGCGTGGTATTATTCCAAATAACAAATACGACCGCTATAACTTTACATTCCGTAACACCACTCTTTTCCTAGAAGATAAGATGAAACTGGATGTTGGTGCTCAATATATTATGCAGAAAGACCGTAATATGGTGAATCAAGGTATTTATGCAAACCCGCTGTCTTCTGCTTACCTGTTTCCGCGTGGAAATGACTGGGAAGATTACAAAATGTACGAACGTTATGATTTAGAGCGTAATATGTATACGCAATATTGGCCTCAAGGAGGAGGATCGTTCCGTTTACAAAATCCTTACTGGATTAATTATCGTAACTTGCGTGAAAATGACAAAGATCGTTATATGTTGAGTGCAGCTTTAAGTTACGATATTCTAAGTTGGTTGAACGTAGCTGGACGTGTACGTCTAGATAATTCATACAACACATATACACAAAAATACTATGCCTCTACCATCGCAACTATTGCTGAAGGTGAAAATGGTTTTTATGGTGTAACAAACACTCGTGACAAGCAAACATATGCAGACTTATTGTTGAATATAAATAAAACATTTGGCGAGGATTGGAGTTTAACAGCTAATATCGGAGCATCTTATTCAGACAATCGTTCTGAAGCTCTTGCCGTTAGTGGACCAATTGCAGCGAATGGACTTCCTAACTTTTTCACAGTTGCTCAATTGGATAAAGAAACTGGGAAACGTGAAGAAACTGGTTATCGTGAACAAACACAATCTATATTTGCATCTGCAGAAGTTGGTTATAGAAGTACTTACTACTTGACTCTTACCGGACGTAATGATTGGCCAAGTCAATTAGCGGGACCGAACTCAAAACAGTCTTCTTTTTTCTACCCGTCAGTAGGAGGCTCTGTTGTTTTGTCTGAACTTTTCAAATTACCTGAAAGTATTTCATACTTAAAACTACGTGCTTCTTGGGCATCCGTAGGTCTACCATTTGGACGCTTCCTTGCTTATCCAACTTTTTCATGGAATACTTCAACAGGAGCATACTCTTCTCAGTCTGCATATCCATTGTATGATTTGAAACCGGAACGTACAGATTCTTGGGAAGTAGGTCTTACTGCACGTTTCCTTAAACATTTCAATTTTGATGTTTCATTCTATAATACCAAGACTTACAATCAAACCATGGATGCAAAGCTTTCTCCAACAGGAGGCTATAGTACATTCTATGCGCAGACTGGTAACGTACGTAACCGTGGTGTAGAACTTTCACTTGGTTACAAGAATACATGGAACAAGTTTTCATGGAGTTCTAACTACACATTCAGTGCCAATAAAAACAAGATTTTAAGCCTGATTGATGGTTACATAAACCCTGTAACCGGTGAAGAAATAACAAAAGACCGTATGGATGTAGGTGGTTTATCAAAGGCACGGTTCATTCTAAAAGTAGGTGGATCTTTAGGTGATCTCTACTCACAGTCTGACTTGCTTCGAGATTCAAATAATAAGATTTATGTAAATGCCGATGGAAATGTAGCAGTGAATGACAAAGCTGATGATATTTATTTAGGATCTGTTTTTCCAAAAGCTAATATGGCATGGCGCAATGACTTTCAATATGGTAACTGGGGACTTGGCTTCCTTCTTACTGCCCGTTTGGGAGGAGTCGTTTACTCTGCGACTCAAGCCGTTCTTGACTCCTATGGTGTATCCGAAGCTACAGCAGCAGCTCGTGATAATGGTGGAGTCGTGATAAACGGCAACGATATGATTGACGCGCAAAAGTGGTATACAGTGGTTGGTGCCGACAGCGGTATTCCTCAATATTACACTTATAGTGCTACCAATTTACGTCTGCAAGAAGCTTCTGTCAGCTACACTATCCCAAGAAAGAAATTGAAAAATATTATGGATATCACTCTTTCGCTGGTAGGTCGTAACTTGTGGATGATTTATTGCAAGGCTCCTTTCGATCCTGAATCTGTAGCCACTACAGGTAACTATTACCAGGGAATTGATTACTTTATGATGCCTAGCCTTCGTAGCGTAGGATTCAATTTGAAACTTAAATTCTAAAAACGGAAAAGATGAAGAAAAATACAATAATACAGTTTATAGTCACTGGTATGTTTCTTTTCGGTGCAACTGCATGTACAGGAAACTTTGAAGATTACAATAAAAATCCTCATGAACCAGACCAAAATGACATGGGAGTAGATTGGTATTTGGTAAGATCATTAGCTCTTAATTTACAAGATTTGATGATGCCAGAACAAGAGAACTTTTCTCAATATGTAGACTGTTTGATGGCAGGAGCATTTTCGGGATATGTAGCAGACTCCAATTTGGGTACAGGTTGGTCTGGTCGTTACGCAACTTATAATCCTTCAGACGATTGGAAAAAAATTCCATTCAATGATTTTTATTCAAAGTTTTATCCTGATTACTTCAATTTGAAAAATCAAAGCGATGATGAACTTTTCTTATCGTTGGCCGAGTTATATCGTATCGTCGTAATGTTACGTGTAACAGATACATATGGTCCCATCCCTTATTCAAAAGTAGGTGCAGCTAATGCGATCAAATCCCCTTATGATTCTCAGCAAGCTGTCTATGCCAAAATGCTAGAAGATTTGGATAATATTATTACAGTATTAGGAAAGTTTGGCAACCAAAGCTTCAGCTCAAGTGCTGATAGAATTTATAATGGCAATACATCAGCATGGTATAAGTTTGCCAACTCTTTGAAGCTAAGAATGGCGATGCGTACTTGCTATGTAGCAGGATTTAACGTGAATGGAAAAACATCACAGCAATTGGCTGAAGAAGCTGTAGCAGCAGGTGTTATGACTGCTGCAACTGATGGCGCTTATCGTAAAGTTGCCGATCATAATCCATGGCAACGTTTTATGGTACTATGGTCAGATGCACGAATTTCAGCGGATTTAACCTGCTACATGAATGCATACAACGATCCTCGTCGCGAAGCATATTATGATAAAAGTACTTTTGGCACCGTGTCGGGAAATGCATATACTGGAGAAGAAAGTTATGTAGGTTTACGTCGGGGTATTCTGCAAGGACAATATAACTCCTGGTCACAAGGCTCTTCTTGTATGAAAGTCACTACGAGTGATAATATAGTTGTGTTCCGTGCATCAGAAGTCGCTTTCTTGCGTGCTGAAGGAGCTCTTCGTAACTGGAACATGGGAGGAACAGCTAAAGACTTCTATGAGGAAGGAATCCGTTTGTCGTTTGAAGAAAACGGAATTACCAGTGGAGTCGAAAATTATCTTGCAAGTACGGGAAAAGTAGAAGCATATAAAGATCCACTGAAAGGACAAAGTGCCCAAACTTATGATTACTCTGGAGCTATTAATACAAATGTAACTGTGGCATGGTCTGGAGGTGATTTTGAAAAAAGCTTAGAACAGATTATTACTCAAAAATGGATTGCAAACTTTCCAAATGGTATGGAATCATGGACTGAGTACCGTCGTACAGGCTATCCTAAATTAATGCCAATGGCAGCAAATGCAAGTGGAGGAATTGTTAATGATGCGGAAGGTGCACGACGCATGCCATATCCAACTGATGAATATCGTGAAAATAGAGAAAGCGTAGAATCAGCAGTTGCGACATTGACACAAGAGTCCAAGACTAAAAGAGGAGATACGATGGCAACTCACGTATGGTGGGACTGTAAATAAATCAACCAATGAGTAACAAAAAATAAAAATATATACCAAGTACTTAGAGTACTTAGTATATTAAATTATACAAATAAAATTACCTTAATTATAGCATATATGAGAAGAAAAATAAAATATCTCATGCCTGTAATGCTGGCATGCTCTATGATGCAGTTCTCGTGTTCTGACTGGACAGACCCAGAAAGCATCAATATACATACTCCTTCTATGGAGGAACAAAATCCGGAACTTTATGCCCAATACCTGGAATCTCTCAACAACTTTAAAGCAACAGACCATCAGGTAGTAATTGTTTCAGTTAATAATGTAAGCACTGTAACAACCTCACGCAGTCAACACCTTACTGATATGCCTGACAGTCTCGACTATATTTGTCTAAACAATACAATGGAAGTAAATCAGGCAAATATATCTGAGATGAAGGAAGTACGTCGATTGGGTACAAAAGTATTGGGATTAGTTGATTTCGATGCTATAGAAAGTGCATGGAAAAAGATTCTTGAAGAAGAAGCAGCCAACGCTGTACCTAATCCCGAATCTGATGAAACAGAAAATGGAGAAGAAGGAGAAGAGACTGTCGACGATGCAACACGTTTTATTGAATACTGTAAAAGTGAGATCGCTAAACAAATCGCCGCAAGTAACGCTTTGGATGTAGATGGAATTGTAGTGAATTATACAGGCTTCGACCTCAATTCGCTTGTTGAAGAGAATGAAATTGCCACTGAAACAGCACGTCAAGGAGCATTCTTTGACGCGGTAGCTAACTGGAAAGTTGCGAATACTAATAAGGACTTGCTTTTCAAAGGTTACCCGCAGAACGTTATTGGTAAAAGTCTGCTTTCTGATTGTAAATACATCATTGTCAATGCGCATGGAGCAAAAAACCAATACGAGATGTCTTATCTCATACTCATGGCATCAGCAAAAAACGTACCAACCGACCGCTTCATCATGGGAGTAACAACGCCTTATCTTACCAATTCGGGGAGTTACAATGGTGAACTCGGAGATGGCTCATCTGCCATCATTGGAGCTGCTCAATGGGCAGTGGCAAAGACGCCTGACTACACCAAAGCTGGAATTTCAATTGATGCAGCGGAAAAAGACTATTTTAATGCCAGCAATGTATACCCAACCTTAAAAGAAGCTATAAGTATATTGAGTCCAACCGTTAAATAAAAAACTGCCTTATGAAATTAAACAATTTAATATTTACAGCTCTTGCCGGTTTCTCAATAATTCTTGCCGGTTGCCAGAACAACGATGAAAATGAACAGCATTATGACAATAAACTCTTCATTTCGGCATCGAACTTTACTAAGGAAATACTGTTCAAGGCTGGTGATACAAATGTAGAAACTGGTCTTTCAGTAGCCATAGCAAAGCCTGAAGAACATGATATCAAAGTGACTATGTCACCTGCTCCCGAACTTTTATCAACTTATAAACTGGCATATTATGATGAAACTGCAGTACTTCTTTCCGAAGAGCATTATTCAATGCCAGAAACTTCGACTACCATCAAATCAGGTAGTATAGTTAGTCCAGAATTGCCTATTGAATTCATTAATACAGGAGAACTTGATATCAAAACCACTTATGTGCTTCCAGTCACTATTAAATCAGTGGAAGGAATCAGCGTTTTGCAAAGTGCTAAGACATATTATTATGTATTCCGCGGAGCATCACTTATTAATGTGGTATGTAATATCAGTCGTAATCGTGCTTATCCGGACTTCAAGAATGACTCCAAATTCAATAATCTAACGGAGAATACGATGGAGATACTGTTCAAGGCCAATTCATTCCCTAATACTCTGAACACGTTGATGGGTATCGAAAGCAATTATTTGCTCCGTATCGGTGACGCAACCATTCCGAATAACCAACTTCAAGTAGCTACTTCTGTTAACAATTGTACAAGCGCAGACCTTCAACTTGAAAGTGGCAAGTGGTATCATGTAGCTGTCGCATTCAATAAAGGTAATGTCAAAGTATATATCAATGGCGTAGAAAAGCTTTCCGGTTCAACGGGAAAGAGTTCTGTTAGTCTTGGTGCTAAACATACCAATGAGGAAGACGGCTCACGTTGTTTCTGGGTAGGTTATTCCTATAAAGATGACCGCTATTTTGATGGCGTCGTTTCCGAAGTACGAATCTGGAATCGTGCATTAACAGCAGAAGAAATTCAGGCAACAAATCACTTCTACACAATAGAACCTGAATCGGAAGGGCTCATTGCATATTGGAAATTCGACGAAGGTTCGGGTACAGTAGCTAAAGATTACAGCGTGAGTGGCTATGATTTGACAATCGAAAAAGAACCTAAATGGGAATCTGTTTCATTGCCTCAATAATAAATCATTTAACTAAGAATTGAATATGAATATGATAAACAATATCAAATATGCTTTCCTGCCAGTGGTAATGTTCACTATGGCAACCTTCACATCTTGTGAGGAAGACATTGAAATAGGAAACAAGATAGATGAATCTTCTTATTTGGCATCGACTCAACTGAGCGGATTATTATTGGACGAAAATACGAATAAAAACAGTTCGGTAATCGAGCTCCGAAATAATGAATATAGCACTAATGTGGTATTCCGTCTTTCTAAACTACCTCAAAAAGGAGTAGATGTTCAAATAGCTGTCGAGGAATCATATGCAGCTATATACAACACTATCCATGAAACGGATTTCGAAGTGTTTCCTGCCGCTAATGTGAAAATCGCAAATAATGGTACTTTTGTACTTGCCCCAGATGATAAAGTTACCCCAAGCGTGAAAGTTACACTGACTGCGTTTGATGGAATGGAAGAGGATAAAACCTACATAGTACCTTTGACAGTAACATCTTCTACTGAAGGAGTAACATTTACTGAAACGTCCAAGCATATGGTGCTTCTCGTTCAAGATTATCGCAACAAACCTAATACTAACAAAGGAGAAGATGCGGTACAAACAGTTCTTTATTTCGAAGTTAATGATACTAACCCGCTCAATGCCCTTGAGTTTCTGACTGAAAGTGGTAAATATTTTTTCGACCATATCGTACTTTTTGCTGCTAATATCAATTGGGATCCAGAGAAACAACGAGTATATTTAGCGAACAATGAAAATGTTCAATTCTTGCTCGACAATAATGATAAGTATCTACAACCATTGCGTAAAGCTGGTATGAAAATTATTATCAGCATCCTTGGTAATCATGACGAAGCTGGTGTCGCTCAACTTTCGGATATGGGAGCTAGGGAATTCGCCCGGGAACTGGCAGCTTATTGCCGTGCTTATAATCTGGACGGCGTCGCTTTCGATGACGAATATTCGAACTCACCAGACCTTTCAAACCCCTGGCTTGCAAGCCCATCAGCTTATGCAGGTTCACGATTAATGTATGAATGTAAAGCTGTCATGCCGGAAAAAATTGTCTCGCTCTATAACCTTGGCAACATGTATTCAAGTAGTCTCCAAGTTATCGATGGTATCGAACCTGGTCAGTATTGCGATTATGCTGTAGCTGACTATGGTGGTGCTGCTGGGCCAGGTACCGGTATGACATTGAAACAGTGTGCTGGTATGTCAATAGAACTAAGACGAGGCAGTGGCAACTCAAGTGAATCTACAGCGCGTTCTAGAAAAGAAGCTGGTTATGGATACTACATGTTCTTCGCACTTGACCCATCATTATATGGTTCACAAGTATATAGATGCCAATCCGTTTGTAAAGGTTTGTACGATGAAACATTAGTTTATCCAAGTTACTATTATAAAAAGAATAGTACAGAACGTGAAGCTATTAACTGATTAATGTATATTTTACCTTAAAAAGAATAGATATGAAATTATTTAAGAATTTAATGATAGTGTTATCGGTATCCCTCCTACTATGGGGTTGTTCTGATGATGATGAATCAATCAATAATGGTAATTCAACAATCTCACTATCGACCAATATACTCCAAGTGGATAAAAATGGAGGGGATGCTACAGTTACTGTAACAAGCTCCGATAACTGGCGGTTGTCAGGAATATGTGATTGGGCACATCCGTCAATAACTTCAGGTAAAGATGGTGATGTAGTTACTTTTACCATCGATCCTAACAAATTAGATGAAAAGCGTACTGCAACCTTCAAGTTTTTCACAGGTTCTTCAGTTGTGCCACTACAAGTAGAGTCTCAACCTGCATATATAATGGATTTACTTTCTGACGAAGCTCTTTCTATTACTAAAGAAAAAAGTACTGTGAGAATTCAACTTAATACCAATGTGGCCGACCCAACGATAACATATAGTGACGGTGGTAAAGAGTGGCTGACATTCGATAGACGTAATGAATTCGGTGGCAAAGTAACTTTATCATTCACTGCTGCCGAGAACAAGACATATAAAGATCGTAGTACAAAAATTACAATCTCAAGCCCACTCGTTACTGAAAGTGTCAATGTAGATATTAATCAAAAACAAACAGATGCAATTATCACCGAAAGTAACACTTTAACATATGATCTAACAGCACGAACTATCTCTTTTAAAGTGAAATACAACGTCAATTACGCTATTTCCATAACAAAAGGGAAAGATTGGATTACTGATCAATCAATTTCCGAACCACAAAAAGGCGATGATGGTTTGACTACGGTTACTGTTACTTATAAACTATCCGCATCACCAGCTTCGCGTGGAGGTACAATTCATATTGCCCAAACCAGTGGTACATTAGTAAAAGATATTGCTATTGTTCAAAAAGATCCGGACGCCAGCCCTGTGGAAATTCCAGATGCCGTTCTTCGAGCACTTTGTATATCTAACGGTTGGGCTCTCCCTATTGATGATACCAAATGTATTATTCTTGAAGAAGGATTAAACGCAACTTCATTCTCTAACACCTCATACTCTAACCAGATTAAAGATTTAACCGGAATAGAGTATTTCCCTAACCTGACTTCATTACGTTTAGGTTATTGTTCAAACATGAAAAAGCTTGATATTTCAGGTTTACATAAGGTATCATCACTCACATTTAATAGCCCTACTATTTGTGAAGAGTATAATTTGGGAGATAATCCAATTACTAGTTTCAATGCAGGAGGTAGCTATGTTTATTCGGAGGCAGAAAGTCTTAAAGTCATCAGTAGTAAACTTGAGTCTTTGGATTTAAGTCTTGTTTCCTGGTATGCAAGTTATGATTATGTTACGTCAATTGATGCTTCGGAATGTCCAGCATTAACAAACTTAAACGCCAATCGTAGCAGCAAAATTAAGACTCTTTATTTAAAGACTGGTCAAGTGATACCAAAGTTAACTAAGAATGATGCAACTACTATTGTTTACAAATAATTAATATATAGAGAAATAATTTATAGAGAATCCCTTTATTTACTCTTTCCAAATCTGTGAATAGAGTCAAATAAAGGGATTATTGCTATCTATTTTTATCTAATGCTAGCTCTTATCTTAAAATACTCTTTTCATCTATAAACAAACCACAACCAGTACTCAAAGACCTTTTTGAATCCAACAATATTGAAATCAACTGATTATATAATCAATGTAACCTTAAAACTCTAAATCATATAAAGATTAAGAGTCATTCAAAAAACAAAACTATTCCACCTGCTCTTTCGGGTAATTCACCAAATACAGTGTCTTTGTCGCCCGAGTAAAAGCTGTATACAACCACCGGAAATAATCCGGAGTCAAATACTCATCTGTCATATACCCCTGATCTAAAAACACATTCTGCCACTGTCCGCCTTGCGCTTTATGACAGGTTATTGCGTATGCATATTTCACCTGCAAAGCATTGTAATGCGGATCGGCTTTCATCTTTTTCATCCGGTCTCTTTTGTTTGGAATATCTATATAATCCTCAAGTACCGCATAGAACAATCGGTCATTGTCTTCTTTCGGCAATGCAGGTGAGTCCGAATGTAAAGTGTCTAATAATAGATTCGCATCCAATTCAAAATCATTCTGATCAGGAAAGCGGAGAGTAACTTCGGCAAAACGAAAACCATATATTTCACGAGTTCGACGAACACGCCGGACAACTGCAATTTCTCCATTAGCTATAAAATCCATCTCCTTATATTTCTCCGTCCAATAGTAATTATTTTTGGCTATCATCAACATATCTCCTGTATTCAATTCATCTTCACGCCAAAGAATTTGAGCACGTATTCCATTGTTATATAGGTTTGCACGTTTATTGGAACGACAGACAACAATCGTCTCATCCATACCATCATGATCGTAGCAATTAGTTAGTTCCTCTATCAGTTCAGTTCCCGGCACCAGTTTAATATCAGGAAAACCTGCTATTTTTATCTTAGGCAGAGAATAACAATCATCCTCTGCTATCAATTGCCTCAACTGTGTGGCATTCCATAATATTCCGGATTCTTGCACCTGACGGACTACTTGAGTAAGATCAATCTCACGTACTTCAAGTCCATACCCCTTCAATGCATCGGAAAAAAGTGCCGGGCTTAACCCCTCTCCTACCGGAGGAAGCTGCGCGGTATCACCCATTAACAAGAGACGACATCCCTGTCCTGAATAAACAAATTGCACCAAATCATCCAATAAACGTCCTGTTCCAAACATACTGCCCGACAGTCCTTCGTTTGAAATCATGGAAGCCTCGTCGACAATAAACAATGTATTGGTAGCTAAATTGTCATTGATCGAAAAGTTACTAAGTTCATTAGAAAAAGATTGTTGTCTATATATTTTTTTATGAATAGTAAAAGCCGGATGTCCTGCATACACTGAAAAAACTTTTGCCGCACGTCCTGTAGGAGCCAACAATACAGATTTCTGCTGCAGCTGATCCATCGTTTTCACCAATGCCCCTACCAACGATGTTTTACCAGTACCAGCATACCCTCTTAAGATAAAGACTTCATCTGCCAGTGTGGACAGCAGAAACTCTGAAAGAGATTTTACAGCAATTTCCTGCTCTAAAGTTGGCTGATAAGGAAAATTTTCCTTAATTTGCCTTTCTAAATAGTTATTTATCATTTTTGTACGAGAAAAAAGTTCCAGGAACTATCGTATTTAAATTTATTTATTCTATTTTTGCGATGCGAATATAACAACTAAAAACATAATTTATCATGAAAACAGTATTTAATATTGTATTGGTGCTTTGTGCTGCTGCACTGATTTACATCTGTTACACCAGCATTATGGGTCCTATCAATTTTGAAAACGCAAAAAAAGAAAGAGAAAAAGCAGTCATTGCCCGTTTGATCGACATCCGTAAGGCACAGCAGGAATACCGTTCGCTGCACCGCGGAATGTATGCACCCAAATTAGACACACTGATTGATTTCGTTAAAAATCAAAAATTGCCGTTCGTTATGAAGATGGGAATGTTAACTGACAAGCAATTGGAAGATGGACTGACTGAAAAGAAAGCCATGGCTATCATCGAAAAAGCAAAGAAAACCGGTAGATACGATGAAGTTAAGAAATGGGGACTTGAAAACTTCAAACGTGACACTATGTGGGTAGCTGTATTGGATACTATCTATCCCAAAGGATTCAATGCCGACTCTATGAAATATATTCCTCACGGAAATGGTGCTCAATTCGAAATGAACGTGAAAAATGACACTGCCAAGTCTGGTGCTCCGGTATATTTGTTCGAAGTGAAAGCTCCATACGAAACTTATTTGAGCGGACTTGACAAACAAGAAATCATCAACCTAAAAGACCTGGATTCTAAACTAGGCAAATATAGCGGCTTGATGGTAGGTTCTATCGATACTCCAAACAATGGTGCTGGTAACTGGGAATAATGATTGATTTTACTAAATCAAAACAATATACTTTATCCATCCGTCTTAGTACGGATGGATTTTCTTTTTCTATCTATAACCCGATTCATGACGATTCGCTTTCAATAATAGAGAAAGAGATAAATGCGTCTTCATCCCTTACAGCAAATCTAAAAACACTCTTTCACGAATCGGATTTCCTCAATCATCCTTACAAACGAGTAAACATTATGATGGCAGGCAAGCGTTTTACGATTGCGCCATTAGAATTGTTTGAAGAGGAACAGGCGGAACTTCTGTTTTATCATAATCATCAGAAAAAAGAAAACGAAACGGTGCTCTATAATATTCTAAGAAAGAATAATGTAGCTGTCATCTTCGGCATAGACAAAAGCGCACAGACCTTTTTGAATGAACAATATCCCGAAGCTCGTTTCTATTCTCAATCTACTCCATTCATCGATTATTTTTCTGTAAAAAGCAGATTGGGAAACAGTAAGAAGATGTATGCTTCTATACGCAAAGACGGCATTGACATCTATTGTTTTGAACGAGGACATCTGCTTCTGGCTAATTCCTTTGAATGTACGCACACAGAAGACCGTATTTACTATTTATTGTACGCCTGGAAACAACTGGAGTTTAATCAGGAACGGGATGAGTTACACCTAACCGGAATACTTCCGGAGAAAGACGTTTTAATGAGTGAATTGAAAAAGTTTATCCTACAGGTATTCATCATGAATCCTGCAACTAATATTGACATGCAAGCCTTATTAAC
>CAUHML010000058.1 GCA_959606905.1 uncultured Bacteroides sp.
GGGAATGTTTCTTACTCTTATCGTATTCCATACTGAAAGAGGTTACTTTCTGCCCTTTAAATGTAGTATAGTGAGTTACAAACACATCGTTTACACCATTGCGAAGGGCAGGAAGTTCTACGATGCCGGTGGCAAAATTATTGGAGTTGTTATTCTCGTCTTTACTGCAAGAATAAAAGCACACCAAAAATACCCCTAACCAAAAATATCTCAAAATATATTTCATTTCCAAATCTTTTTTTATAAATTATAATTTCAGAGAAACAAGTATAGAACTATTCATAATGTTCAATAAGAGTTCGTTCTTCCTTTTCATTATCGTAAAACTATATATTAAATTCCTTATAATTCAAAAACTTTATGAAAGAAAAGGGTGCCTTACAAGACACCCCTTTCATTATGTATATAAAGAATTTCGTCTTTACTTTATACCTTCCAATTTTATATTATCCAAACGGAATCCCATTGTATTTTCACTGTCAGAAACAAATGTTATTTTTTTAGTTCCGGTTGGAATATTTGTAATTGATACAGGATAGAAAACATTTGCTTTCTCAAGAGTTACAGCAGGCACTGCAACTTCTGTTCCATCGCATTTCACCTTAATAACAGTTTGCGATGTATTTCCTTTTCCACATGCCAAATCGTAACTTAAAGTAAGACTTGTATATCCAGTAGAATTAAAGCCTGAAATCTCTATTTCTGTAGATTTGTCCGTACCCGAAAAACTTGAAGGCAACCATAAACATGCATCGGTTGAAGTTTTAGCAGGAACACGGATATCCGCTGTCGCTTTTGTATCCACAATAGTTAATTGGGTATCAAAATGTGTCCAATTTGCTATAGCCGTTTTATTCTCTTTAGCATAATCAGCCATTACCCCAAATCCTTCAGCAAAAAGAACTTCTGTCCCTTCTCCCGGTTCTGGATCAGTTCCTCCACTTTCAGCTGCATATAACCTTATATTATAAAGACGGAGCCCAAACTTATTATCTGTTCCATTAGTAGAAAACTTCAACGTAGAATTATCTGTACCTGCTACTGATATTTCAACTTGCATTTCATGGAATATTCCGCTAGCCTTACCATTTCCTACGACTTCCTTACTGGTAGGAGTAACTTCTTTTTCATTCAATGTAAGTTTTAAATTATTAAGATTATCAGTTTCAGTTGTCGCATAAACATTAGAAGCAACTTCATAAGCAACAATAAACTTGGTATGTCCAGCAATATTAATGCCACTAATTACAAATTCTGCAGATTTACTAGCTGGGAACCAAATATTATTCACCTTTTTCGTCTCTGTCGTATTATCAGGAGTTCTATGAGCAATGGCGCGAATATCAGCTGTAGTAGCCGAGTATGAATAGCTATTATCCCAATGAGTAAAACTAGAGATAGCCGTCGTAGCTGTCAATATATTGGCATCTACATCAGAACCATATTTTTCAGTAAAGATCAACTTCCCTTCGGTTGGGTCCGGATCAACAGGTCCACCACCTTCACCTTCTCCAACAATCTTCACATTCTTCACTTCCCATGTACCTACATTAGAAGTAGTACTTATATATTTGAAAGCAAATTGAATATTTTTACCAACATAGCTAGCAAGGTCAATATTACCAGAAGAAACAAATTTCCAATCCTGATTAGTTCCATAAGTTGGTATAGTAGCTTGAGTCCAATCAGAAGCAGTACTTTCCTTCACCCATATTGTCAACTCTTTTGCAGGATCACCACAGAATTTATGAGCATGTTCAAATGTCAATGAAGCTTTGGTCGCTTTTGTCAGATTTACAACAGGAGATATCAACCAGCTTTCTGATGCTTCTTTTTCTGTTGCAGAGATATAGGCACTAGCTTTCATATATTTGCTGGCAGTTCCGCCAGTCTCCGGTGTATAAGACTCCCATTTCCAGATTTCGCTAACTTTAGTAGGACGTGTCTTATCTTCAATAGTAAATGTACCTTTATCTGAAGCAAATGATTCTTCAAAGAATGTAACTCCGTCAACCGGAGGCGTAGGCTCATCTCCTCCTTCACCAATAATAGTGCCATCTTCCAATATCGCAGTTGTAACTTCTTTCAATCCCGGTAATCCCCATGTATTTTTCACTAAGGTTCCTTTCAAAGTCACTAAACGAGGAAGAGGAGTTGTTGCATTATCAACTAAATTTAAAGCTGCCTTAACTTCAGAGCAGCCAGCAGTTTTACCACTTAAATTAACCGCTGAACAATTCTTATAATCGCTTTCTCCACGGTCATCTGCAATCAGGAATGCAGTAGCTTTCACATCTGTGGGTTGTGTTCCAAAAACAACATCATTTTCAGAACTTATGGACATATCGGTAGAAGACTTAATACCTGCTACAATATATGCTTGTACCCAAGCTACAGTAGTACCATCAGCCTTAGCCTTTAAATCTGATACAGTATATGGATTATCTTTAGAACCATCACCCGTCAGCCCCGGAACATCACCCTCTCCCAATATATCATAAGGAGCCGGTACATCACTACATGAACTAAATGTGAACACTGCAAGCAGTGTCAAGAATAAAGCATTTAGAATCTTTTTCATAATCGTATATTGTTATTTGAATTATTTATTGCGTTTTACATCACTGCCAGTACGAATAATCAATTGCCAAGCATTGTTATATCGGGTCAGTATACCTGTCACATTTAAAGTACCTTGCGGAAGAATATCTTTTGAGAAGTTAGCATAGATACTGGTATGTGCCACAGCCGCAGACTTAGTACCATCAGCATAGTTGATATTGCGTTCTACAAAAGAAAGATTTGGATTGGCTACATCTTCCTCTGCTGCATAAGTTGTAGTACCATTTGCATCCGGGAAACTTACATTTTTTAATGTAACAAGCAATGGCGCCTGCTTCATATCCACAGCGGTCAATTCTGCAGCCGTAGAGATTTCTAAAGGTCTCAATTCATCATAAAACAACTTCGGTTCATTAATCAAACGTACATGCTGTTTCCATACATATTCGGGCATACGTCCCACTTTACCTTCATAAATTGAACCGATTTGTGCAAGCTTACGGTAACTACCGATTTGCAATCCCTTACAGTCAATTACGACTTTTTGACCTACCGGACAAAAGGCATATAATCCGGAATTATTAACTCCTATAATAATAGCACCTGTTTCATCACCAACGACAAGCTGTTTGTAGATGTTTCCACTTTCATCATCTCCAATTATTACACCTTCAATACGTGTTTCATCCTCAATAGTAGTATACGTATCAGTACTCGTATCAATGAAATCATTGTATTTCTCTTTCAGCGCAGCTATTGAAATGGTGCGTCCTTCCGGGATTGAATTATTGCCATAAGCATTTCCCGTCACCGGATCATCATAGTTCTCACAGGAAGTGAGACCTGCGCCACATAGCAGCAATCCGGTACATAATATAGATAGTAATTTCTTCATAATTGTTTCTTCCTTTCTTATTGTTTTGGATTGATAACTACACATTCTTAAAATCTATAACCAATGTTCAAGAAAGCGTTGAACGGGAATGCGTAGAAATACTTAGAGTTCTTAGAAAACTTGTAAACACGTGCGTCACCGTCTTTGTAATTATCATCACGGTTTTGTTCGAAACCACCTGTACGCAAATCTGTATTGTTCAAGATATTAGTCAAACTCAAATTAAGGCTAATGCTCTTTCCATTGCGTAAACGAATGTATTTTCCGATGGAAGCATCCAACATAAATCCACCATCCAGTTTCTCCTGACCCGGTACATGGAGAACCGGATTTCCATTAGCATCTACGCCGGCACCATTTTTATCCAATACACTGCCAAGACGACGATAGCTTGAGAAATCGATATATACACGATCATAATAGTTTCCGGTCAAATTGAAGAACCAACCTTTTACGTTATAATCCAAAGCAAGGCTATAAGCAGAAAGCGGAGTACCATTAGCACGCATACCTTTAGCATAAACACGATCGAGGTTTGACTCATTCTCACTTTCATATGTCAATACAGCATCCGGATTATTGGTGTATTTAGCTTCACTCCAAGTACCGATAGCCGTCAATGAAAGTTCACTTGTCAACTTAAAGGTAGCCGCTGCTTCTATTCCCCAATGTTCCTTTTCAATGCCATTCATAGAAAGATAAGTGAAACGTGCTTCGCTATCATTATAAAAAGCATCCATTTCTACCTGATTCTGGAAGCGAGTGTAATAACCAGTCAAACGTCCCATCACCCATGGAGTGTTGAAGTTATAAGTCAAATCACCACCAATGATGCGCTCTGTTTTCAAGTCTCTCACAAAGTCATTCTTAATACGTGGAGCAATAAAAGAGTTATAGGCCAACGGTGCACGTTCTTCATATCCGGCATTCAACGTGAAAGAATGGTTACCATTGATAGCCCAATTCAAACCGGCTTTTATACCTCCTTCAAGGAATTTAGCCGTACCGCTGCTACCAAGTGATTTCAACGGAGCACGTCCGTTTCTCATCAATCCATCGCGGAACATCTGTGTAGATCCTATCTTACCGGAAGCAAAATAGTTTAATGACCCGCCATTGTTACCCTGATAACGCACCCATGCACTCTGCTTATTCACATAGATGTTATAATCATAACCAAATTTATCACCTTCACCAATACGGCGGTTAGGATTATCAAGATCATTTTGCACCATACTGGAACTAGCTCCATGATCGCGCACTGCAAATTTGTCGACGTCAGTATAAAGCTGTCCGCCCAGCAAATCCTTCATTTTTTTATAATGCATACCTTTGGTTGTATTCACGGCAACTCCCGCAATGTAGCTGTTGTGTTCATTCCATTGATGATTGAATACCGAACTAAGGTTGAAAGCCAACTGATCATCATGACGTTCTTCTACATAATAAAGTGTCTCTTTACCTAATGCATTCGCCTGTTTATTGGCAAAATAAAGAGCATCCCAATCTAACTGACGATAAGCTTTATTATTTTTCCAATTATCTGTAACTTCATTAAACTGCTGCAATTCATCGGCAGTAGGAACAGATTCCCATACATCAAAGATTGAGCTAGGCAACTTTTTATAATAATCCGGGCGTGGATCGGCCGCATTACCATTCCAGCCTAGAGCACTTTTCCCATAGTTAGAATATTTGAATCCGGCACTTGTCACTAACTTCTTATTATCATCAATGGTGAAATTCCATGAAGCAATAGCCGATGGTTCGAACTGACGTACAATACGTGCATTTCGTTTTTCTCCATTCTGATATCCCCAGTTCGGATTATAATAATGACTGTTCGCTAAATAATAAGCTTCTTCGGTTGCCGCCATTTGCTGTCCTCTCTCTGTCGGTGTTCCCCAAGTTGCCAAAGAGAGACTATGGCGTTCGTTGAATACTTTCTCCGCACCGAGGAAGTAAGAAAAAGAATTATATTTGATTCCTTCAATATTTCCCTCATTACCCCAGCGATAACCTAATGATCCGGTAAATGCCCAACCATTGTTCATCAGACCTGTAGAATAAGTATACATTCCACGCAAAATGTAGTTGCGGTTACTACCTGACAGTGTTAGTTTTGAGCCAGCCGCATATTGGCTGGCACGTAAATTGATATTGGTGGCACCTCCTATCGCACCAAAAGTAAAGTTGTTAAATTCAAAAGGACCGATCCCTTCCTTATTACGGGTAGCATCGTTCAATCCTCCTATTAATCCGTAGCTGAAACGTCCTGTTTCTGCATCATTAAACTGTACCCCATTGATATACATGTCACTGTACTGGGAATCATATCCCCTTACACGAAATCTCATTGGGCTAAACAGATAACCTACATTTGACAGATAAACATCATTGTTAGAAGTGACCAATGCAGATGTGCTCTGTGCTGCATCATCATCCTCATTCAATTGTGATTCTGTAAACATGAAAGAAGCATTGTCCTCACGGGCGTTTTGCTTTGCCTTTTGCTGCGCAAAAAGTGCTGGCATTAAGCAAAATAGCACGATCGCTAACCCTAGTCGTTGTTTCATAATTTAATTTATATTAATGTTAATTGGTCTTTCGCTTTGCAATACAAATGAAATAAGCTGTTACGCAAAATAACAAAGAATTTTATAAATAACAATGTTTTTTACAAAAAAAGTAACTCGTAAGGGTGGGTTTTTCGTTTTCTTTTTAGATATTTGTCATACAAATGACAAATTACCCACTTTTAAAATCAATTTCAAAGATGAAAAAAAGCTTAATGACTTTAGGTGTACTCGCTCTTTTCGTCCTCATGGCCTATGGACAGGAAAAGAAATTTGCCCTCTACAGTGTAGCGTTCTACAATATGGAGAATTTGTTTGATACCATTCACGATGAAGGTAAGAATGACTACGAGTATCTTCCTAACGGTACTAATCAGTGGAATACGATGAAGTATAAGGCTAAGCTGAAAAACATGTCGGAAATATTAAGTATGTTAAGTACCGACAAGTTACCAATGGGTCCCGCCATTATCGGCGTTTCTGAAATCGAAAATTACAGAGTATTGGAAGACATACTGAAACAACCTGCCTTAGCGGACAAAGGGTACCAGTATGTTCACTACGAAGGAGAAGACAGACGTGGTGTAGACTGTGCTTTTTTCTATAATCCCAAATTGTTTGAACTGACAAATAGTAAACTCGTACCTTATGTATATATCAATGATACAGTGCATAAAACACGTGGTTTCTTGATTGCCAGCGGTAATATCGCAGGTGAGAAAATGCACTTTATCGTCAATCACTGGCCTTCGAGAGCTGCCGCTTCTCCGGTGCGTGAACGCGCAGGGGAGCAAGTTAGAGCGATCAAAGACTCACTGTTAAGGGAAGACTCCGCAGCCAAAATTGTTATCATGGGGGATATGAACGATGACCCGATGGATAAAAGTATGGCTGTAGCACTTGGAGCTAAGCGGAAACCTGCTGATGTAGGTCCTACAGACTTGTACAATCCGTGGTGGGATACTTTGAAGAAAGGATACGGAACTCTGATGTACAAAGGTAAATGGAATTTGTTCGATCAAATTGTATTCACCGGGAATTTGTTGGGCACTGACCGCAGTACACTGAAATTCTATAAACATGAAATCTTCCGCCGTGATTTCATGTTCCAAAAAGAAGGGAAATATAAAGGATATCCTAAACGGACGCAAGCAGGTGGTGTATGGTTAAACGGATATAGCGATCACTTGCCTACTATTATTTATCTAATTAAAGAAGTGAAATGACAAAAGCATTATTTAGACTATTCATCCTGTTCATAACCTGTAGCACTGCAATCTCATGTAGTGAACAGGATTCTCCCGAGCTCCCTGATAATCCGGGCAATACCAATCAAGGAATTGCCTCTATTGACCAAACGCAAATCAATGGAAACGGAGGCGGATTTATCATTCGTGTAAAAGCTGACGGCATATGGCAGGCTTCAAGCAGTGAGACTTGGTGCACATTGAGTAGAGCATCCGGCAATGGAAATGGCTCTATCAGTGGATATATGAAAGCAAATACCGGAGCTGAACGAAGTGTCATTATTACAATCACTTCCGGAAAAGAAGAAGCCCAATTTACACTCAAACAATTAGCAGGCGATAGTTCGAATCCGGATCCAGACCCGGATCCGGAAAAACCTTCTGGATATGCAGGGAGGATTGAAATTCCGAAGTTGAAAGGTGGAAGCATGAATCAATTCATAACACATACTACAAACATAGAAGGGAAAGAAATTATAACATATAGTATGGAATATGATTATTCAAAAAAGCATGCACGCTGGGTCGCATTTACTTTTGATAGTAAAACTAAAATATCCAATGTATCTCGTACTGACGCCTGGATGTACGATAAAAAAATACCCGAAGAATATAGGACTTATGAAAAAGACTATAAAGAATATAGTAGAGGACATTTATGTGCATCATACGATCGTACATACTCACTAGAAGCAAACAAACAAACTTTCTATTATTCAAATATGAGCCCCCAATCAACAGCTTTCAATACTGGATTCTGGACCAAATTCGAACAATCAATAAAAGCTCCAAATGGAAAGAATGATTTTGTACATAAATTAGGAGATAATGATACGTTATACGTTGTTAAAGGAGGGTATATAGATGACGAAGAAATAAAATATACGGGAAATCATGTTGCTGTTCCACGTTTCTATTTTATAGCTCTTCTTTTATACCAAAATGGGCAATACACACAGGGAATGGCGTATTACGTGAATCAATTTGATTATGACCCAAGTTCCACTATCAAGAGCTATGCTATGTCTATAGATAAGCTGGAAGAGAAAACCCACATTGATTTCTTTCATAATCTTCCGCCCGATATTGAGTCAGAAGTGGAAGCTAAATACAATGAAAAAGCATGGTTCCAATAGGAAATATCAAGTTATTGCAATCTATAGTATAATAATCATGAATCATTGGAAAGAAGCTTAGGATACACTGTAAATCTTTTCACCTTATCTGCCATCTGCAACAAAAAAAAATGCCAAAGACACCAATAGCCAATGTAGCATAGTGTTGCAGATAGCAGATATTTTGCACGTTTTCAACCTTATATCAAACATACTTTAATATGACAAGTAACATTAATAAAGAAAACAAAGTCACTAAAAACATCGTAACTGATTTATGAGGCACACAGCTATACAACTGTTCCATATCCACGTAGTATTCTCTTTTTATAATAAGAGGAACTTAGCAAATAAAAAACAAACTTTCATTCTTCATCATCCAACAACCACCTCCATACCGGCACAACCCGAATCGTCTTCTCTCCTTCTACGATCATTTCCTCTTCGTCTCTGGTAATAATACACAGATCATCCACTGCCACATTTTCTGCAAGTTTCAGTAAGGCATTCACTTCTCGTTTTCGAGTCTCTGGATCTTTTAAACTATATGATACTTGTATGGCCTTATGTGCTTCATCCAGATAAAAGTCTACTTCTATATTCCGATGATAGAAATATAAACCATCGCCATACCGTTTCTTTAGTGTTACTGCTACAAGATTTTCCAATAAAGAAGTTTCCGGGTCCATTAAAAACAGACTCAGTATTCCATTATCCATAAAATAGAACTTTTTATTGGATACTTTATCAGCTAACTTACTTACATAGTTTTCTAAAGGAAATAGGATCCAGGTATCTTCCAGATAATTCAAATAGTCTATAATAGTATCAGTGGTAATCTTCTTGCCTGTAGAAGATACTAAATTAGCCAGGCGAGTGAAAGAAGAAGGCTGTTTCACGCTTTCAGCCAGTTTTCGAATGAGTACCTTTAACGCCATATCATTTCGAATAGAATAACGAGCCACTAAATCACCGAAGAATATCTTATTAAAAAGACTACTCAGCCATTGTCGCTTCTCTTGTCCCTCGGCCACTAACAGTTCAGGCAAACCACCAAAACGAAAGTAAGTATCGAAATGTCGGACTACCTCCGAACGGTTCTTATAAATCCAAAGCTTATCTAATTGAACACCGTTAGATGACAAATACTCACGGAATGAGAAAGGATAGACGTATTGAATCATAAAACGTCCCCCTAGAGTAGTAGCTATATCCTTACTCAACATCTTAGCATTGCTCCCTGTTACATAAACCCTGTACTTCTGATCGGCAAGCCGTCGGACAAATTGTTCCCAATGCGGTACAATCTGTATTTCATCTAAAAAAAATATAGGACGATGAGAATACATCTCTTCATAACATCTCTTTATCATATCAAGATGTTCTGTATCCATACCAGCTATTCGCTCATCCTCAAAATTAAAGAAAAGAATCTCTTCCGGTGAAATACCTATCTCTATTAAATGATGTATCTGCTGATACATCAAATAAGACTTCCCAACCCGACGTAAACCTACAAAGACATAATTGAAGTTATCAGATAGAGTCACCGCACGTTTCACGAATGACACGCTCTTTACAAATTGCTGATATTCAGCTATCAATCCTTTTATCAGTTCCTTATTCATTTTACATTATCGATTATATTCGACAAATATAGATTATTTTTATCGAATATAGTCGATAAAAACACCTCTATTTTATCGATTATATTCGACAAAATAGAAGATTACTAGAACTAAGACCAATGAAAAACGATCAATTGCTCCCTTTTCTTAAATATAAAAGAACAGCAACAAAACGAGATTACAAGCAATTACCACACCGAATCCTCCCAAAATCCAAGGACGAAGTTTACTCCCCTTCCCTGCAAAGAATAGAGCATAGAACATGTTTACCATTATATTGCTAATAATAGCCTGCATACTACAAGCAGTAATTATCAGTGCAGCCACACTGCCTGTATTTTGCAACAAGTTTAATATAAAAGGAGTTATATCACTAAAACCGGAAACAAAAGACAAGAGATTTAATCCGCCTGTGCCCGCATACACTAACGTATAGTGAGTTAAGAAAGTGAATATCACAAAGAGTACGGCAAAAATCAAAGCAACTTTAAATTCCAACGGGTTGCTACTATCATCTTCTTCTGTTTCAGCAGGCTGGTCTTCCGGTCGTTTTTGCCGGGAATGGATAAACCAGGCAACAATAGCCGCGACTACAGCCATAGTCAACAGATATGGATAAATAGACAGGAAGATTTCTCTACTGAAAATAAGTATCAGTATCATAAATCGCAGAAACATCATGCTAACAGCCAGCAACATGGCAGCAACATAATCAGTCGCTTCCTGCTCTGATGCTTTTCGGCTTTTACGGGCAAGTACCGAGATCGTAGCCGTACTGCTGTATAATCCACCAATAATACCGGAAACTAACGTTCCGGATTCATGGAATACATATCTCTTTAATAGATAAGAGAGATAGGAAATGCCGGATACTACTACCGTTGCCAACCAGATAGAATAAGGAGTAAGATTAATATCCGGAATCAGATTCTTATGCGGAAGCATCGGTAATATGATACCGCTGATAGCCAAGAACTTGGCTAACGTAATCATTTCATCATTCTTCATCCGTTGCGCAAACTCCGTAAAAGTATGTTTGAGTTCAGTCAGCAGAAGCACAGTCACAACTACCATAACATAAAACCAGGAAGGTTGGGTAGCTACGATAGGAGCCATACAATAAGTAATCAGGGCAATAATGATGGTAGTTACACCAAAAACATGAAATTGTGATTGCTTTACATAATAGTTTAATCCCAACAGCAATCCCAATACCGCTCCACCTCCCATAAACAGACGCATATCCGTAGGGTCTAAGATATAAAGCAAGTAACCCAGTATACCAATAAAGGTAAAGGTGCGGTCGGTTCCGAAAAGAGTAGTTTCCCCCTCACGCTTCAGACTGATTCGACGTTGCGAAAGTCCGATTAATAAAGAAAACAAGGTTACTAAAACAAAAGTAACCAATTCACGCGGCACATAACTGTACAACTGTTCCATATCCATACACTGCTCTCTTTTTTATATAAGAACAAATATACGGTTTATTTGTTAACGCTCACCACGTTTTATACGGTTTTTTCATTAGCTGTGAGTTATAGTAGCGTATGTCGCCCGTTACCTCCTCACCGATAAAGTCGGGTTTTACAAAAGCCTCATCTTCCGATTCCAACTCTACTTCTGCCACAATAAGTCCTTCATTCTCACCATAAAACTCGTCGACTTCAAATACATGTTTGCCACTACGTACCAAATAGCGGGTCTTGTCAATAATCCCCGGTTCGCAAAGCCTCATCAATTCTTCTGCTTCTGATAAGGCCAGCTCCTTTTCCCATTCATAACGACTGGTACCGGAAGCATTAGAAGCTCCCTTTATTGTCAGATAACCTTTTTCATCCCGAATACGAACCCGGACAGTACGCCCGCGAGCACTACTGATATACCCCTGCACAATATGACTCTGCGCAAAAGCCGAAGACTTGAATTCACCGATAACTAAAAATTTACGTTCTATTTCCTGTGCCATGGCACAAAGATAAATTAAAAATTGAAAATTGAGAATTAAAAAATGATAGTTTGATACCTCACATCATGTATCAGAAAACTACAATTCTCAATTTTCAAGTCTCTATTTATTTCAGAATCTCGTCATGAACTCAATCACGATTTTGTCCCGTTCCGATTCTTTTGGAACGCCGGAGTTCTTATAGAAATATTTCTCGAAGTTCAGTCGGAGGTCGGCAATGAAAGCTTTGGAAAGACTTAGCGTGATTCCACCCGTCACACGATGTCGGGCATAATCATTTATAATCAGAGCTTTTGTCGTTTCATCCATCTTGCCATCACTATGATCGGTCATCATATCATAGCGAGCCAGGAAGGAGATTTTATTGAATACTTTCTTTAATGGTAAATCGTAATTAATAAAACTATTCACCGCATGAACATCTTTAAATGCTTCGTGACCGTACATTTTATATAAATATTCCGCCTCAATATGAAAACGGTCATTCTGATAATAGACACCGGCATCGTACATATTAATCCGCACATTTTCCGGTTTTATCATTTGGGTGCTAAGTGTCAGATTCCAGTTCTTATTAGGCAGTAACTGCGCTTTTATGGAGTAATTCAGTGTTTTATGCCATTCTTTCTGATTGGTCAAACCGGAGCCGTTGAATAATCCTCCTTCAAGAATAAATGGGAAACCGTCTTTATTCGTATAACCAGCCGTCAAACCGACATCACGCACATTTCCTACTTGCTTGGCAATGAATGAACGGTTGGCAAAATACTGCTGATGTGGTGAGCGGTGAGCATCTATCGTGAAAGGAACGCGCATCTGACCGATCGTAAAATTCAGGTCTTTCACCGGAAAAACACGTGCATACGCATCAAGCATTTTAATGGAACCTTCGTCGGAAAGGTCGATTTCCGCTTTATAGGCAACTAACGGATGTACATTCCCCGAAACACTGAAGCGCGCGTTACGTACTTCAAAACGACTTTCACTTGTTTCTGTCTGGTATTCATATTTTCCCCGGATAGTTCCGTGAATCTCCGGCAGGTAATCCTTAAATTCCATTGTCTGCTTATCCAGCTTCTTGCCATCCCCGGCATCTTCTTTTGCCTGTCCAAAGGCCATTGTCGCCAGCAAAAGCATGACGACGGTTGTTCTGATTCTACTCATTTCAGTTGTCTGCTACTAAATTCACGGCAAAAGTACAACTGTGAGGATACACGGAGATGACAAATTAACTACGGGAAAATGACAGAAAAGTTACATTTATATTACAGAGAACACAAATGCATTACAAAACAAAGAGTTCGCCACAAATTACGCAGATTAACACAGATCGGATTTGATATTTATCCTATCAATAACCAAACAATCTGGGTTAACCGTATAATTTGTGGCGAACTTATCAGCCGAAAAAGGAAAATGCGATCAGCATAATCAATGCCAAAATAATTAATGAGACGAACACTATTTTGACAACCTTCTGGGCTTGTTCTTCTTCTTTCTTACTAATTGCTACTTTTTTCTTCACCTTACCCATAATAGTTAGCTTTAAAGTTCAACGCTAACAAAGTAAGTACAAATCTATTAACTTTCCAAAAATAATTCTTGCTAATTTTATTTTTTATGATTCTTGTGAAGAAAACTCCATCAAATAAGCTTTGATAAAACCATCTATTTTGCCATCCATCACGCCGTTCACATCCGAGGTTTGATAGTTGGTACGGTGGTCTTTCACACGACGGTCATCAAATACGTAGCTTCGGATTTGAGAACCCCATTCGATTTTCTTCTTACCGGCTTCCACCTTCGCCTGTTCTGCCATACGGTGCTGCAATTCCTTATCATATAAGATAGAACGTAACTGACGCATTGCATTCTCACGATTCTTCGGTTGGTCACGGGTTTCGGTATTCTCGATCAGGATTTCTTCTTCCTCACCGGTATAAGGGTCTTTATACTGATAACGCAAACGGACACCGGACTCCACCTTATTCACATTCTGTCCACCGGCACCACCGCTTCGGAACGTATCCCAAGAGATATTGGCAGGCAAAATATTAACTTCAATACTGTCATCTACCAACGGAGTAACAAACACAGAAGCAAAAGAGGTCATACGTTTACCCTGCGCATTGTAGGGAGAAACACGAACCAAACGGTGCACACCGTTCTCTCCTTTCAAATAACCATAAGCAAAGTCACCTTCGATATTGATAGTACAGGTCTTGATTCCGGCTTCATCCCCTTCCTGAAGGTTGGCAATGGTAGCTTTATAACCGTTGGTCTCGGCATAACGCAGATACATACGCATCAGCATAGAAGCCCAGTCCTGACTTTCCGTACCACCGGCACCTGAATTGATTTTCAGCACACAATCCATCTGGTCGGCTTCGTCACGAAGCATATTTTTGAGTTCGAGTGCCTCTACCGCTTCACTAGCTTTGGCGTAAGCAGCGTCCACATCTTCCTCGGTCACCAGTTCTTCTTTATAGAAATCAAATGCCAGTTCAAGTTCATCTGCCAATGTCTTGAGTTCGTTGTAGCCTTCAATCCACTTTTGCAGGTCTTTCACCAGTTTCATTTGAGCTTCGGCTCTCTTCTGGTCATCCCAGAATCCCGGAGCTTGTGTTCTTAATTGCTCTTCTTCGACTTGAATTTTCTTCCCGTCGATGTCAAAGATACCTCCTCAGCGCATCAGTGCGCTCTTTCACGTCTTTAAGTTGTTCAATAGTAATCATTTGATTTACAATTTTATTATTTACAAAATTCAGATATCGGGGGACAAAGATAAGCAAAAATCTGCTACCTTTGTTTTTGTTATTAAAATGTTGTCATATTATGAACAAACTATTGAAACTTTCTTGCTTGTCACTCTTCCTGACATAATCTCTGGGTACTTCGGACATGACACCGGAGGAACTGAAAAGTGAATTCTATCGCTTGGCTTGTACTTTCTACGTATCTCCAGGCAACGAACGTACGTATGTCGTACTCTCCGGACTGAATGAGAATATGCCGGAATCGGAGGCTGCATTCAAACTGGCTAAAGACGGATTAACGAACCGCCTGCGTACCGAACGTATCATCAAAGGTGACATCATCTGGAGTTATATCAATGCACAGGACCTAGGCCAAAACGTAGACCCGCGTATCAAGCTCTACAATGATATACAGAACATGACGCTGAAAGACATTGCCGATTTCCAAAAGCAATGGGTAAAAGGACGCACGTATGTTTATTGCATTCTGGGAGATAAGAAGGATTTGGAACTGGATAAGCTGAAAGCTGTAGGTCCTATTGAAGAATTGACACAGGAGCAGATTTTCGGATACTAAAAAGGAACGAATAAACTAAGTATGTCCTCTAAATAAGTTTATACTATCAAAATCAAGAAGTTTTTCTTTATCAGGAATTTGTAAAAATGAAAACAATACAAACTAATTAGGGAGATGTACTTATAAATAATAAACGGTGAACAACTCTGCCAATTGCACAGATTTTGTTCACCGTTTTATTGTTTGCGACTTATCGTTTACGGTTTACCGTTTCATATTTAACGTTCACCGTCACCGTCCATCTCTTATTTCTCATTTTCTTCGTACATCTTTTCAATCTGCTCACTATAATTCTTGGCAACTACCGACCGTTTCAATTTCAGCGTATTAGTCAGTTCTCCACGTTCCATGCTGAACGGTTCGGGAAGCAGAGTGAAACGTTTGATTTGCTCATAGTGTGCAAACTGCTGTTGGAGTGTATCAATCCGTGCACGGAACAATCCTACAATCTTCGGATGTTTCAACAATTCCTCCATATCTTTGTATTTAATGCCTTTTTCTTCCGCATACTCTTTCACAAACCCATATACAGGAACAATCAGAGCAGAAACAAACTTACGCTGATCGGCAATAATGGCAATCTGGTCAATATAACGGTCAATAACCAATTTCGTTTCCAAAGCTTGCGGAGCAACATATTTACCGTTCGATGTTTTGAACAGGTCTTTAATGCGTTCCGTCAGGAAAAGCTGGCCATTTTTAAAGTAACCGGCATCACCTGTATGGAACCAGCCATCGGGTTCAATGGCAGCAGCTGTAGCTTCTGCTTTCTTATAATAACCTTTGGTAATCGTCTTTCCCCGAAGAAGAATTTCATTGTCTTCACCGATTTTCACTTCAATTCCCGGAAGTACAACACCTACTGAACCGATATCATAGCCAACCGGCAATGTACAAGATACAGTGGCCGTCGATTCCGTCAAACCATATCCTACCACCATATTGATTCCTACCGAATGGACAAATTCATTGATTTCATCGGGGACGGCAGCACCGGCAGTCGGGAAAAAGTTACCGTTCTCAATACCGATTGTTTTTTTCAATAGAGAGTAGATTGTCTTTTCGTAGAATTTATATTTCAGTTGATTCATCACCGGAGGAGTCTTACCCAAACGCAGATAATCCAGATTATGGATTCTACCTACCCGGATAGCATCCAGCATCAGTGCTTTCTTCAACCCTGTTGTTTCGTTAATTTTCTCCTGTACACCTGCATATACTTTCTCCCAGAAACGGGGAACACTACACATCAGTGTCGGACGAATTTCCTTAATCGTTGTCTGAATATCCGCTGGACGGAGATTGATACAAATCTGCACTCCTTTATGAATACAGAGATAACACCATGCTTTCTCAAACACGTGTGTCAAGGGGAGGAAGTTCATAGATACATCCTTATCCGACATGGTCGTCAAACGGTCATCGTGTGTATGAAACTGTTCCAGATAACAGGAATGATGAAGCATGACGCCCTTCGGCTCACCCGTTGTGCCGGATGTATAGAGAATGTTTGCCAAGTCATCGTATGAAGCCCGTTCGGTACGCTCTTCTACCGTATCATTGTGAGGTAATCCCTCTCCCATCGCCATAAACTCATCAAAATAGATAGACGATACGTCGCGGGGATCTTTCACAACCGAGCGGTCAAAAATAATCAGTTGTTGCAGAGAGGTACAGAAACCAAAGATGCTGAAAGCAGCATCATACTGGTATTGCTCACCTACAAAAAGGAAACGAATCTGCGCATCATTAATGATATATTGCGCCTGCGCAGGTGAACTCGTTGCATAAAACGGAATAGTAACAGCCCGATTGGCAAACGCGCCAAAGTCGACATAGAACCATTCGGGTTTATTTTGTGAAAATATACCGATATTCTCTTGTTCTTCCACTCCCAATGCCACGAAAGCATTAGCTGCTTGCCGTACTGATCCGGAGAACTGCTTCCATGAAATAGGAATCCATTGAGCTGTCTCATAGTCACGGTATTTTAAGGCTACCTTGTCGCCATATTTTTCGGCCTGACGATGGACCAGGACAGATAAATGATGATAAGTCATACTCTTTGTATTAGTAAATATGGTACAAAGGTATTAGTTTTATTTGAAACTATTGCTCAAAACGACTATCTTTGTGCAAAGATTAAGATATAGATAAAAGATTTGCACTATGAAATATGATATTTCGTATATGACAACAGAGGCTGTAAGCCTGCTTAAATCACTGATTAGTATTCCTTCAATCAGCCGGGAAGAAACCCAGGCTGCGGATTTCCTGCAAAACTATATTGAAATGGCAGGTATGCAGACAGGACGTAAAGGTAATAATGTGTGGTGCTTTAGTCCGATGTTTGATCTGAAGAAGCCGACTATTTTACTTAACTCCCACATAGACACAGTGAAACCTGTTAACGGTTGGCGGAAAGATCCGTTCACTCCACGTGAAGAAAATGGCAAGTTATATGGATTAGGAAGTAACGATGCCGGTGCCAGCGTTGTTTCGTTATTACAGGTGTTCCTGCAACTATGTCGTACTTCGCAGAAATATAATCTGATTTATCTCGCCTCTTGTGAAGAAGAAGTTTCAGGTAAAGATGGAATTGAGAGTGTATTACAGGGGCTCCCTCCTGTTTCGTTCGCCATAGTAGGTGAACCTACAGAGATGCAACCCGCCATTGCCGAAAAGGGATTAATGGTACTAGATGTTACCGCAACAGGTAAAGCAGGACACGCAGCGCGTAATGAAGGAGACAATGCTATTTACAAAGTATTGGATGATATTGCCTGGTTCCGTGATTATCGTTTTGAGAAAGAATCGCCCTTGTTGGGTCCCGTGAAGATGAGTGTCACTGTTATCAATGCCGGTACACAACACAATGTGATTCCCGATAAATGTACTTTCATCGTCGATGTCCGGAGCAACGAGCTTTACTCAAATGAAGAACTGTTTGCTGAAATCAAAAAGCATATTTCCTGTGAAGCCCAAGCTCGTTCATTCCGTCTCAATTCTTCACGGATTGACGAGAAACACCCATTTGTACAGAAAGCTATGAAGTTAGGACGCGTTCCTTTTGGTTCTCCAACATTGTCCGACCAGGCACTAATGTCCTTCCCATCGGTAAAAATTGGTCCGGGCCGTTCGTCACGTTCACACACGGCAGAAGAATATATCATGTTAAAAGAAATAGAAGAAGCTATCGGACTTTATTTAGAGCTATTGGACGGACTTCTGATTTAATAAAAGTCATTGGTGAATTGATAATTGTTATCCTATTATATAGTTCTCAACTATCAATTCACCCATACAATAAAAACAAAGCAACGATTATTCAAACAACTTCGATAAAGCTTCCTCCAGTTTTTCACCCCTTAAATTTTTGTCTATAACAATTCCCGTAGGATCTACAAGAAAAGTTCTGGGTATAGCATAGATACCATATATATCAGAAG
>CAUHML010000059.1 GCA_959606905.1 uncultured Bacteroides sp.
TGATCAACAGGTGGCTCTTTTTGAAAAATCAAGGTACAGATGATTACCTACTTACGCTGATTAAGCCAAAACACTTGATTTTACTGACTTTTACTCCGTTTTCTGCTATAATAATTGCAAGGATTTTGATGAAATCAAATCGTTTTTCTTGCAGTTTTCTTACAGATTTTTAGTATAAAAGGGTAAAATCAATGTACAAACCGATCGACAAGTTACAGCATTCATTTCTCGATTTCAACCAGCCTATGGGACTTCACATGAATCCGGATAACCGCTGGGTCAAACTGGCTGACCGAATCCCTTGGGATGAGTTTGAAGTAAAATACGCCAAGCTGTTTCCAAGTGATACAGGTAATGTTGCCAAGCCTCTTCGTATGGCATTAGGAGCTTTGATCATCCAGACCAAGTTCCAGTATTCTGACCGTGAGCTTGTGGAACAGATTGCAGAGAATCCGTATCTGCAATACTTTATCGGGCTTCCCGGATTTCGGGAAGAAGCTCCGTCTGATGCAAGTACACTGGTTCTTTTCCGCAAACGCATTTCAGCAGAGATGCTGATGGAAGTAAACGAGTATCTTCTTGCTCACAAGGATGATGACAAAGATGACCATACTCCTCCATCTGGAGGAAAAACCAGTGATGTCAATACTGCAAAAGAAGATACAAACAAAGGAACGCTGACCCTTGATGCAACCTGCGCACCTGCAAACATCCGTTATCCACAGGACATCTCGCTTTTGAACGAAGCAAGAGAAAAGCTGGAAAACATCATTTACCGTTTTTGTAAACGTTATGGTCTTAAGTTGCCCAGACGGTACCGGAAACGTGCCAGAAAAGAGTATCTTGCATTTGCCAAGAGCAGAAAGCACACGGCAAAGAAAATCCGCAGCGCACTCCGCAAACAGCTTGCATATGTGAAAAGGGATCTCCGGTATCTGGAACAGTTCATGAGTGATGGATACGCCATGACAGGTAAGGATATTGCCTTATATCTTACCATCATCAAGCTGCATGAACAGCAACAGTATATGTATGATAATAGAGTCCATTCTGTGGAGCATCGCATTGTAAGCATTTCGCAGCCATGGATTCAACCGATTGTTAGAGGTAAGGTCAAAACGCCGGTTGAATTTGGTGCAAAATTTGATCTCAGCCTTGACAGCGAAGGTTATGGGCGTATCCAAAAAATATCTTTCGAGGCATACAACGAGAGTACTTGTCTGATTGAAGCAGTCGAACGTTTCAAAGAATGTACCGGTTATTATCCGGAACGTGTCCTGGCAAATCAGATATACCGAACCAGGGAAAACAGGCGCTATTGCAAGGAGCATGGGATCCGGTTATCAGGTCCAAAACTGGGCAGACCAAGTGCTACAGCAAAAGTTGATAAAAAACAAGAATATCAGGATAATACCGATAGAATCGAAGTGGAGCGCACCTTCAGACTGAGCAAACGCTGCTATGGTATGAGCTGCATTACCACAAAACTGGAAGAAACGCAGTTGACTTCTATCGCATTATCTGTATTCGTGACGAATCTGTTCAGGATTCAGAGGCGAATACTTTGTGCTCTTTTGCATCTGTTCCAATTCTGTCATGACTGGAACAGATGCAAGAGTTGGAAGTTGCAGATATCTGCTTAATCAGCAAACACTAATTGAACGTTAAAATCTCCTATGTTTCAAAAGGTTGGGGCTATCGGTTAATACCGATTTTTAGGATCTAAATCTTATTTGCCCCTTTTTTTTGTTAATAGCATTATTCATAAATAAACTCCGTCCTACAATACAATTTAAATATAATCTTTTTTACACATTTAAAAACTGATCTCTGTAGGCCTTAGGGCTCATACCTGTGTTTTTCTTAAATATTACAGAAAAATAAGCGGGGTCGTGAATTCCAACAGTTTCAGAAATCTCAAAAGTTTTCAAGTTAGAAGTGGCAAGAAGTTCCTTAGCTTTGTTAATTCGAAGATTAGTAATATAGCTAATTACGGAATCGCCACATTCTTTCTTAAAAGTTCTACTAAAGTAGGATTTGTTAATATGAACATGTTGGGCAATCTGTTCAAGAGATAAATCATCTTCTAAATGTTCTTTTATATAATTTAAAGACTCTTCAATAAAAGAGCTATATTTCCTAACTGAATGTGTTAACTGAATCTGCAAATCATTAATCATATTTAAAACTATGGACTTTAACTGAAAAATATTAGGACTTTCAGTTAACATTTTTAAATATTTTTCATCCATAGGAATATTATAAGTGCTCATAACTAATCTATATGAAATTAAGTATATTTGAGTACAAATATTTTTAACAGAAGCTTCATCGGTAAAATTACTTTGCAAATTACTAAAAAGTGTAGACACAACGTCTTTTGCAGCCTTAAAATTCAACTGAAAAATAGCTGTTTCATATTCGTGAAGGCGTACGGAAATATCAACAGGAAAAATATTTCTATTGGCAATATAATCTTTTGAAAAAGCAATTATATGCGAAGATGAATAGAAATTAAGCGATAATGCCGTAATAGCTTCTGAAGCAGCCTTGGAAAAATGTCTGGCTGTAGAATGGTGGGCACTGATACCGATATCAAGTTGTTTGTCGTATTGTTCTTGAAATAAGTTTTCAATATCCTTACAATCTTCAACAATAGGCTCGATGTAAGAATTCTGATCACAAAAATATGCAGTAAGAACAATATTATTATATCTAAAACAATGACTTTCGATCTGCTGGTCTTTAATGATAGCTTTAAGCTTGTTAAAATCATTGAAATCTTTAGGTAACTGAAAAGCAGCTACATAAAAATGACTAAAATCCAAGTTAAAAGAGTCAATCTTTTTTTGTGTATTCTCGTCTATAATATTAGAATCAGTTAACTGTTGGAATAATTGATCCTTAAGGAAAGCAAGTTCGCTTTCCTTAATTTGCGTATTGGACTTAGATGTTACAATCTTCTCACAAACTTCCTTAACAGCAGTAATAATCTGATCTTTAGATACAGGCTTTAATAAATACTGTGAAACATGATATTGTATTGCAGAACGTGCATACTCAAATTCAGAATATCCTGATAAAATAATTACGGCAACATCAGGATGATTCTCGTAAATATACTTTGCCAGGCCAATTCCGTCCAAAAGAGGCATTTTAACGTCGGTTAAAATAATATTAATGACATTTTCATTTATTTTTGCAATTGCATCTTCGCCGTTGTTGGCAGTTGCAACAACCTTGCAATCATAATCTTCCCATTTAATGTGTTCGGATAAGCCCTTTCTGATAGGGGCTTCATCATCAACAATTAATAAATTAAAACTCATAAAAAATATCCTTTCTTAAGTGACTTTTTGACTAAATTCTCAAATCTGTAAAAAGAATTTATAATGGTATTTTAAAAGATATAGTAGTGCGTATTTTAGGAATGCTTTCTATGTGCAGTACAGAATCTTCTCCATACATAAGGAAAAGTCGTCTATTAAGATTCTTAAGTCCAATATGCGGACGTGAACCTATAACTGCAGAAGTTGTTCCCTTGGAAGCAACGTTAATATCAAAATTTGGAATCTTTTCGAATCCAATTCCATCGTCAGTAATATTTATTAGTAAAAATTTATTTTCGTTATCTCTCTTAATGCTAATAGTCAGATGACCGTTAGTATCCTTAGGCTCCAAACCGTGAACGTAAGCATTTTCAACAAGTGTCTGAACACAAAAACAAGGAATATTAATATCATCCAAATTATCATCTATATCAAAATTAACACTAATTTTATCCTCAAAACGCATCTGTTGTAAGTAAATATAAAACTTAACGAATTTAAGTTCCTCAGCAATTGAAATATACTGAGAATTTCTATAAGCAGTAGTAGCTTTGAAAATCTCACCAATAGCAATAGCCATCTGATAAAGTTCAGTGTTGTCAGACATTTCTGCTTTCCAAGTCAGAGTGTTTAGAACATTAAAAATAAAATGCGGATTAAGCTGTGACTGTAAAGCTTTAATCTCTGCTGTTTTGAGAGAAATGTTCTGCTCTAACACATTGTTGTGATAGGAATGAATCTGGTCAAGCATATCGTTAATGGCAACCTGAAGATAGTAGAATTCTTCATATTCTTCAAGACCTGTAACCTTCTCGGAATAATTGCCATTAGAAATCTGTTTAATACTGTTAATCATAGTGCCGATAGGTCTTGTAATATATCTACTTATGGCAAAGGCAATCATAACAACCAAAACAACGATTAAAATAACAACTATAATATAAGAGTTCAAAACTTCATTAACCTGCCGGCTAATCTGTGATTTTGGAGCCATAATAGTTGCAGAAATATCTACTTTTCTAAGTTTATTGGACAAAGTCAGATAATCCATAGATTGAAAATTAACTTGATGAAAAACAGTGTCATTATAGTAGTCCAAAGATTCTTTTAAATTCTCAATATTCTCTTTAGATTTATCATCGTAGTTATAATCAGAAATAGTTTCGAAATTGTTATTATACATAAGAATATGCCAGCCTTTAGTTATGTTCCGGGTAAGCATATTAACCCATTCTTTCTGATTAATGGTAATAATCATAGTTCCTATAACTTCGCCGGAACTTATATTATAAATTGTTCTGACAAAATAAAGGTCATTAGAAGTATCCAAAGTATGAAGTGTTAGTGTAGGAGAAGGCTCAGTAAGATTTCTGTATACGGCAGCATTTTCTTCTGTTGTTATAATATTATCTTCCTTAGATACATAAAACTTCTTATTATTATTAGTATATACATAAACCGACCTTAAATAATTTTTCTCCCAAATATTATTAAGAATAAGAATTGAGGTCATTTGCTTCTCAGCAGCAATATAGTCGGATGGCTTTTTTGATGAACTTGTCATAAAGCCATAGATAGTATCGTTTGAAATCAAAAGTCGGTATATAGAATCAATACTATCAATATTGTCAGAAAGAGCATTCATGGTAATATTACTCTCCTGAAACATCTGGTCTCTGTAATGTACAGTCAATTCCATATCGGCTTTATAATAAAAAAGCATTGTACTAATAACCAAAGCAACGGTTATGACAAGAATAATAAGAAGAGAAGTTTGTACTGTAAGACTCTTTCGCTTATTTAAAAATCTGTTAAACATAAACTAGCCCTCGCCTTCTAAAAGCGTGTCATACATAAAAAATGACATAAATTGTTACCATTATTTCTATATGGAGTATAGCATATTTGAGTAAAAAATTGATAAATTATACCAAATTAATAAAAAAAGTAAATTATTTCAAAAGTTTTGTAAAAAAATTCTGCAAAATAATAAAAACTGCTCAAGTATATTTGTATTAATTAACAATTATAACAAAGAAAAAAGTGCTTTTTATGAAAAATAAGAAATTTTTAACAGTGATTCTTACAGCGGCAATGGTTGTGGGAGGCATCAAATGGTAATAAGTATAGATACGTCAGAGTAATATTGACAGGAATTGCATATCACAGCGTATATAGGCGTGTTAATCTATGGCTATGTACTATTTTGCATAATTTACACTGCATTATGTACAAAAAAATATAAAAAATACAAATTATTATGTCAAAATAATCAAAAGTTTTGTAAAAATATTCTATTCATTAAAGAATTAAAGTCTATATAATGTTAAATATAAACAAAAGAGTAAACGACACATAAAATCAGGAGGTAGAATTAATGAGAAAGAAATTATTAAGTGTTGCCCTTTGTGCAACAATGGTAGCCGGTCTTTTCGCTGGCTGTGGAAGCTCTTCAAACACATCTAAGAAGGATGATGCTAAATCAGCAGATGGAAAAATCACATTAAACGTAATCAACTATCACGTTGGTACAGACTATGCAGCAGATTATTATGAATATTTATTTGATGCATTTAAGAAAACTGAAGAAGGAAAGAATGTAGAATTCAAATTCGAAGAAATTCCTACTACAGATGCTTACAACCAGAAGATTAAATTATTAATCTCAAGTGGTGATCTTCCTGACATCGTATTAAACGGTGGTAACAACATTACAGCATTAGCTGCTAAGTCAGGAAAGGTTACAGATATAACAGAATACCTTGACAATGATCCAGACTGGAAAGCAATGTTCAGCGATCAGGATCTTGAATTCAACTCATATGAAGGAAAGATTTACGGTATTCCGGTATCAAAAGAAATTTCATACATTTACTACAACAAAGACTTATTTAAGAAAGCAGGACTTGAAGCTCCTGACGTAGCTTATGAAACATGGGATGATTTCTACAAAGCTTGTGATACATTAAAAGCTAAAGGAATTACTCCGGTAAGTATGGATACAGCAGACCTTGGTTGGTTATCTAACCTTTGGTATAGTGGTTTAATTGGTACAGCTGGTGAAGAAGGAAACAAGTTCATGAACACAATGTACCCAACAGACTACACATCAGACTTAGTTGTAAACGCAACAGAACAGTTACAGAAGATGTTAAAGAACTACACAACATCAGATGCAGCAGGTGGAAAGTATGACACAATGGCAACACACTTCTTCAACAGCGAAGTAGCAATGCTTCCTAACGGACCTTGGATGATTCCTGATTTCAAGAGCACAGACAAAGCTCCTGAAGGTTTCTATGACAAAGTTGGTATTATGCTTCTTCCTGGTTCAGGTATGGAAAGTGTTCCAACACCTGGTGACATGGTAGGTACAAAGGATCCTGAAAAGGTTAAAGCAGCAGTTGCATTCCTTAAGTTTGAAACATCAGCAGAAAATCAGCTTAAAGCTTTAGAAATGGCAGGATTACAGCCAGTATCAAGCAATATCGAAGTTCCAGACAGCTTAAAAGAATCAGACCCATTAATGGCAGAAGTATTAGATATTCAGTCAAAGGCTAAATATACATATGGTCAGAACCAGGCATATTGGTATCAGAACGTAATTGATACATTCTCAACACAGTTGCCAGAACTTGCATATGGTAACATGACAGCAAAAGAATTTTGCCAGAAGTTAACTGATGCAGCTAAGAAAAACTAGAGCAAATTGATGATGGGTGCTGCACTAGAAAATAGTGCAGCGCTCTTTTTTGAAAGGAAATAGGAAAAATATGAGCACAAGAGGAAAAAAAGGTTGGATATTAGCATTCTCATTACCTTGTTTAGTACTGTTTTGTTTAGTATATGCCATTCCATTTGTAATGGTTATCACTACTTCATTTTGTGATTACTCACTTACACAGTCACCGGTATTTGAAGGCTTAAAGAATTTCAAGACAATATTTGCAGATCCTGATTTTTCAGTATCTATAGTTAACACTTTGAAGTGGGTATTAATTCAGTCAACACTTCATGTAGGATTTGGTTTCGTTATGGCACTTATCTTACGTAGAAAACCAAAGGGATGGAAATTTGTAAGAGTTGCATATGTTATTCCTAACATTATCCCAACGGCAGCAACAGCAGTTATGTTCTCATTATTATTAAACCCATCTTTTGGTGTAATCAAGATTATTTATGAAAAGTTCGGACTTGACACATCTCAGGTGTTAAACTTATTCGGTAACTCAAAATATGCATTTATTACAGTGACAGCAACTTGGGTATTTTACTCAGGATTTAATATGTTAATCTTCATGGGTGAAATGGGAGCTATAAGCCCTGACATTTACGAAGCGGCAATGATAGACGGTGCTACACCTACACAGGCAGACAGATATATCACAATTCCATTGATGAAGAACGCATTTGGTACTTGTGTAATATTAGCATCAGTAGCCATGGTATCACAGTTCGATATTATTTATATGACGACTAAGGGTGGTCCCGGCAATGCAACACTTAACTTACCGACATACTTATACAAGATTATTACTCTTGAAAATAACTATGGTAAGGCTAACGCAGTAGGTGTCATCCAGATTGCGTTAGGATTAGTATTAGTTATCTTAATTCAGAAATTATTTAATCAGAAACAGGAAATGAAGGAGGTATAAAAACATGGCTAAGAAGAAAAAAGACATACCAATGCCTATGCAGCTTGGTTCAGTAAAGAAACAGCCAGCAGGAATAAAAATAGTTTGCAGAATTTTAAAATATCTCTTTCTTGCTTTGATTGTTGCTATTTCAATAGGCCCCATTATTTGGGCTGGTTTAAGTTCATTTAAAACATATGCAGAAATTAATACATCTGCAATTGCACTTCCAAAATCATTTAACTTTAAGAACTATGCGGATGCATTTAAATATGCACCTATTCAGAAATATTTCTTAAACAGTATCATTATTGTATTAGTCAGCGTAGCTGTTACAGTTTGCTTCGTAGCAATGTGTGCATACGTTGTAGCAAGATATAACTTTAAGTTGAAAACAATCTTAGTGCTTTTAATTTCGGCATCATTGATGCTTCCAGTACAGGCTATATCACAGCCATTGTTTGCAATTTTCAAGACATTAGGTTTATACGATACAAAACTTGGACTGATTATCGTGTATGCGGCAATGGGTATTCCAATGTCATTCTTCGTAATGGTAAGTTACTACAAGACTATTCCTGTGGCACTTGAAGAATCAGCATATATCGATGGTGCAACATTTATTCAGTCATTTACAAAGATCATTTTACCATTAGCTAAGCCTGGTTTGGCAACAATCGCAATGTTACAGTTTATTAATACATGGAACGAATTCTACTTCGCATTAATGCTTACAAGTGGTGACACAGCCAGAACAGTTCCAATCGCACTTAACTATTACTTAGGAACATTTGCTAATAACTACTCAGCACTGTTTGCTGCGGTAATAATTACGGTTCTTCCAACAATTATTATCTTCATTATCTTACAGAAGCAGGTTATGGAAAGTATGACAGCAGGTGCTGTAAAGGGTTAAAGAAAGGAATAGAGAATGGAAAAGAATACATATCCGGTAGAAGAATGGAAAGTTACTGAAGAAAAGTTTGTTAAAGAATGGAATTATAGAAACGAGACAACATTTGCACTTTCAAACGGCTACATTGGTACTCGTGGTACATTTGACGAAGGATATCCTTTTTCGGTAGATGAAGGACTAGAAGGAAACTTTATTAATGGCTTTTATGAAAGTGAACACATTATGTATGGTGAGTGGAACTTCGGTTTTCCTGAAAAGAGCCAGTCATTACTTAATTTACCTAATTTAAAAAAGACTACTATTGAAATAAATGGTGAAATGTTCGATTTAAGAACAGGAGAAATAGTTGAATACAGCAGAAGCCTTCTTATGAATGAAGGCACTGTTGTAAGAAACGTAGTTTGGAAATCACCTAAGGGCAGGGAAGTTAAAGCAACATTTAAGAGATTGGTTTCTCTTGCTGACAAGAACATTATGGCTATTCAGATTAAGGTTACACCTATTAATTTTGAAGGCACTGTTAAGTTTAATTCGTATATTGAAGCAGGTGTTGAAAACCACACAAGAAAGACTAATCCTTTAATTGATTACGGTCCATATGGTAAGCATCTTATAGTTCGCAAAGTGGAAGCTGATAATGATTACGTGCTTTATGAAGGTGAAACTAAGAACACTAAATTTGGAATATCTTGTGGTAGTGCTGTTGTTACAGAAGGTCATATGACGGAATGTGTTATCGGAGAAGAAGATGGACATACTTCTTATGAAATTTATGCAGAAGAAGGTAAGGAAGTATCATTTGAAAAAATGATTGCTTACACTTCAGAACTTGATATGCCTAGAGAAGAAATTCTTCCATTTATTAGAGCTAAGCTTTCAGAAGCTAAATTATTAGGTTATGACAAATACGAAGAACTTCAGAAAGAAAAGATGGATGAATTCTGGAGCAAGGCTGATATTAAGATTGAAGGCGATAGTGGATTACAGCAGGGTATCAGATTTAACTTATTCCATATTATGCAGTCTGCAGGCCGAGATGGCAGAACAGGTATGGGGGCTAAAGGTCTTAGTGGTGAGGGGTATGAAGGTCATTATTTTTGGGATACGGAAATGTATGTACTTCCTGTATTTGTTTATACAGATTCAGAACTGGCTAAGCAGTTATTAAATTACAGATATGACACACTTAATCAGGCAAGAGACAGAGCTAAGATATTAGGTCATATGAAAGGCGCATTATATCCATGGAGAACTATCAATGGTGAAGAAGCATCAACATATTTCCCACTTGGAACAGCTCAGTATCATATTAATGCAGATATTGCATATGCATTTAAGCTCTATCTTGATATTACAGGTGATGATCAGTACTTAATTGACAAGGCTGCAGAAGTATTGGTTGAAACTGCAAGAGTTTGGGCAGACGTAGGATGTTTTGCAGAATGCAAGGATAACAAGTATTGTATTTGTGCGGTAACAGGTCCTGATGAATACAATGCAATCGTGGATAACAACTTCTATACTAATTTAATGGCAAGAGAAAACATTCGCAGTGCAATGTGGGCATTAGATAGAATGAAGAATCTTGACAAAAATGCATACAACAAGTTAGTTGAAAAGTTAGAACTTGAAGACGAAGAGTTGGAATACTGGGAAAAGATTATTAACAACATGTATTTCCCATTTGATGAAAAATTACAGATTTATCCACAGGATGATGGTTTCTTAATGAGAAAACCTTGGGATGAATCAAAGATTCCTGAAGAAAAAAGACATTTATTATATGAAAATTATCATCCATTGTTTGTTTACAGACAGAGAATGGCAAAACAGGCTGATGCAATCCTTGGAATGTTACTTCACAGTAACTTCTTTACAGAAGAAGAGCTTAAGAGAAACTACGATTTCTATCAGACAGTTACACTTCATCATTCATCATTGTCTACGTGTATTTTTGGAATTCTTGCAAGTCAGATTGGATACGATGAAGAAGCTTACAAGTATTTCTCACAGTCAGCAAGAATGGATCTTGATGATATGCATGATAATTTTTATGCAGGAATTCATGCCGCTAACATGGCCGGAACATGGCAAGGTATTGTGTTTGGTTTCGCCGGTGTTCGTTCTAACACAGGAGAACTTACAATTCATCCAAAACTTCCTGAACAGTGGAAGTCATACGAATTCTGTGTTGAATATCATGGTAGCGATATGAGAATCAAAATTGAACAGGGAAAGGTTACATATAAATTACTTAATCAGGTTCCTATTACATTTAAGAGTAATCATGAACCTATCACTTTAAATAAGGAAGGAGAAGAATATGTCCAAGAAATATAAGGCAATATTTTTCGACTGGGACGGAACAGCCGTAATGTCAAGACAGGCTCCTGTTGAGGAAGCTGTTGCAGCTATGAAGCCTTTACTTGCAAGTGGAGTAAAGCTTGTAATTGTAAGTGGTACAACATATGACAAAATTGCCAGTGGAAAAATTCATGAACATTTCACTCCAGAGGAAGCTTCAAACCTTTACTTAGGTTTGGGCAGAGGAGCATACAACTATAAGATGGTTAACGGTCAGCCGGAGATTTTCGCTGACTGTATACCTGACACAGAAGGATTATTAAAGATTCATGATGTATGCTACAAAATCCACAGAGAGTTACTTGAAAAATATAACTTCAAAACTGATGTTGTATTTTCAAGACCAAACTACTGCAAAATTGATTTACAGGTAGAAAATGAACGTGGAGATCAGTTATTTATGCAGGAAGATGAAATGTCACAGTTAAAGGCTATGTTAGAAGAACATGGTTTAAAGAATGGAATTATGGATTTAGTTTCATTATCAGAAAAGGTTGGAGAAGAATTCGGCCTTAAGGTATCCGCAACATGTGATGCTAAGTATCTTGAAGTTGGTATTTCATGTAAGAGTAACAACGTAGATACAATCCTTGAATCATTTAAGGAGGAAGGCATTGAAGCAGAAGATTGTTCTTTCTGGGGAGATGAATTCGTAGGAATTCAGGAAGGTCTTTACGGAAGTGACAGCTTTATGCTTACACCTAAGACAGAAGAAGGAGATTTCTTCGATGTTTCTTCATTAGAAGGTGTAAGACCTGAAAAGATTCAGATTTTAGGCGGTGGAGTAGACAGATTTATCCAGTTCTTAGTTGACCAGGGCAAATAAAAATAAACATTCTAATAATAAAAATGGAGTTTATTATTTCAATACATATTTAATATGCAAGGAGGAAAATAATGAAAATTATAATAGCTAATGATTATGAAGATATGAGCAGAAAGGCAGCTAATTATTTATCAGCACAGGTTATTATGAAACCTGACGCAGTACTTGGATTGGCTACAGGTGAAACACCAATTGGCGCATATAAGCAGTTGGTTGAATGGTACAACAAGGGAGATATTGATTTCTCACAGACAAGTACTATTAATCTTGACGAATACAAAGGCTTAACAGGTGATCATAAGCAGAGTTATAGATATTTCATGGATACTAACCTCTTTGATTTAATCAATATTAAGAAGTCTAATACATATCTTCCAAATGGTATGGCTGAAGACGAAGAAGCTGAATGTGCAAGATACGAAGGTATTATGAAACAGCTTGGAAATATTGATATGCAGCTTTTAGGCATTGGCTTAAACGGACACATTGGTTTTAATGAACCTGGTGAATCTTTTGAAAAAACAACTCATTGTGTACAGCTTACACAGAGCACAATTGATGCTAACCAGAGACTTTTCGATGAAGGTGAAGCAGTTCCAGAAAAGGCATTTACAATGGGTATTAAGTCAATTATGCAGTCAAAGCATATTTTATTAATTGCAAATGGTGAGAAGAAAGCACAGATTATAAGAGATGCATTCTTCGGTCCGGTAACTCCAAAGGTTCCAGCTTCAATCTTACAGTTACACAATAATGTAACAGTTATTGTTGATAAGGAAGCAGGAAAGTTAATTAAAGATGTGCTTTAGTTTCTAATATATTAATAGGAACTACAAATAAAGTTGAAAGGGTAACCGACAAGAATCGGTTAAATAAAAAGGAGGTATTTTATGCAGCAGAAGAAAACATTTGCTATATTATTGTCTTTGGCAATGATAGTTACTATAGTACTTGGAAATGGCACTTTTGTATCAGCGGCAACTACTGAGGCAATAACAGGTATCAGTTATTACGTTGACTCTGTAAACGGAAATGACGATAATGATGGTACAAGCGAAGCAAAAGCCTGGAAGTCACTTGAAAAAGTTAACGCAACTACTTTCAAGCCGGGTGATAAGCTTAGATTTAAAAGGGGTTGTTCATGGAGTGGTCTTTTGAGTCCAAAGGGGTCAGGTGAAAAAGGAAACCCTATTACAATTGACGCATATGGTGACGTTAAAGACGGCAGACCTGTTATCAATGGTGATAGCTGGTGTGGAGACAAAGGTGATGATTTAGAGAATCGTGTATTTAACACAGCAGTATATTTCTATAATCAGGAATACTGGGAAATCACATCTATTGAAGTAACAAACCATACAAAAACTAAAGATGATCATATTAAGAAATATGGTATCTTGATTATGGGACAGGATGCAGGAACACTTCATGAAATTAATGTAAAGAATACATACGTTCATGACGTAATTTCTATTCCAATCGGTCAGCAGGCAGGTATCGGTCGTGGTGGTATTGTATATGCTATCCGTGGTAACAAGAAAGCTACTAATTGGGAAGACATTACTGTAGAAGGAAACTATGTAAAAAATGTAAACCATTACGGTATTAACTTTATTTCAACATGGGGAAGCTCAACATTCCCTGATGAAAGTGGAATTACTGAAGGTGGCGGTGGAACATATAGAAGTAAAAATCTTGTAATTCGTAGCAATTACTGCGAAAACGTAGGTAACGCAGCTATTTGTCCATCAGATTATGAAAATGCACTTATTGAATATAATGTTGCAAATGGATGTAACAGTGGTCCTAACGGAAACGTTCCTATTTGGTGGGAACATGGTCAGAAAACAATCTGCCAGTACAACGAAGTGTTTGGTTCAGGAGCTTCCGGTGATAAGGAAGATTCACAGGCATTTGACGCTGACGTTTATGCAGACTTAAATTATGTTCAGTACAACTATACACATGACAATCCATCAGGTTCATTCTTTGAATGTGCATTAGGAACATCATATCAGACATACTACAGATATAACATCAGTGTTAATGATGGATATGGTACAAACCGTTATGGCGGTGGTGCTGTATTAACATTATGTCAGGGCGGTAATGGAAGCTTGGATGCATATAACAACTTGATTTATATGGATGCAGACCATGATGGATCTATTACACGTAGCTGGGATGATACAACAGCAGTAACTTCTACTGATAGATTTAAAATTAGAAATAATGTCATTATAACAGAAGCTCAAAAGATAGATGACAACGGAGTAAATAAGGCACAGGCTTGGGATTCACGTTATATGGGTGTTGTAAATAACAATGCTTACGGTGGAGCAAACCTTAACAATAGAAGAGCTGACGATGAAAATGCCAGGGTAGCAGTTAAGAGCGACTATGTTAAGTTAGAAGAAGGAACAAGCGCAACAGTTGAAGACGTTAACGGCGAATTTAAGATTACTTATGGTACTGTTGACGGATACAAACTTAAAGATGGAGCAACAGTTATTGACCAGGGTATTTCAGTTATCGACAATGGCGGACAGGATTTCTACGGAAACGAAGTAAAATCATTTGTTAAGCCAAACATTGGTGCTGATAACAGCTACAACAGTGGTATTAAAGAAGACCTTGGTGAAGGAAAGATTTTATTAGATTTTGATGATTGCAATAACGGAGCATTAACAGGTGTATATTCTAACTGTGACTTCGGTAACCGTGGTTGGAATGTAACAGATGGTAAGTTATGGGCTACTTCATATACTAATGAAGAACAGGCTAACAAACTTGCTATTCCTGATAAGTATGCTGTAACAAGTTTCGAAGCATACTGTGCTAAGGGCACTGCTACTGTAAAGGTTGAAGCTGGAGAAGAAAGCGAGACATTTACAGTAACAAATAAGAAACATACATTTAAGACTAACTTTAAGAAACAGGTTCCTGCAACATACATAGTAATTAAATCAGATGATGGTGTAGATCAAGTTAAGTTTGATAATATTATTTTATCAAAGAAGACAAGAACCACAGATACAGAAACTAATGTTTCATATAAGAAGAATGTTACAGTATCATCTGTAAGTGGTTATAATCCTGATTGTGTAGGTTCAAACATCGTTGACGGAGATGATTCAACAATTTGGATTTCAAGTGGTTGGTCAGATCAGGGTGATATTGTTACAGAAGAGAGAGCTAACTTTATTGTAGATTTAGATGGGAGTTACAACATTGAAAAGTTAGATATTACTTTTGGTGGTGATCGGGCTGAGTCAGCATGGAAATACAAAGTAGAAGCTTCAACAGACAAGACTAATTGGGATGTTATCTGGGATCAGACAGCAAATAAAGAAGTTGCAGCTACACAAGAAGTAACTTTAGATGAAAAGATAACAGAAAAGAAATATTCATATGTTAAGGTAACATTTGGAGATCTTGTCAAAGATGCATGGCCTGCAGTAGCAGAATTTAATGTATACAGACCAAAAGAACTTACTAATTTTGCACTTGATGGAGAAGCTACAGCTTCAACACAGAGTAGAGATCCTGCAAATGCACTTGATGGAAATGACAGTACACTTTGGGTAGGTGACGGATATTCAGAAAAAGAAGGCGCTTGGTGGATGGTTGACCTTGGTAAGTTTCAGCAGATTCAGGCATTTGACTTAGTATTTGAATATGAAGTTCTTCCTACACTTGAAGATGCACAGGCAGCAACAACTCCTGTTTACGGTCAGGCATGGCAGTACAAGATAGAAGGTTCAAATGATAAGAGCAGCTGGGACATGTTATGGGATAACACGGCTAATACTGATTTTTCAAAAGAACAGTATGGTAAGATTGCAGAAGAGTATGCAAACAACAAATATCAGTATGTTCGTGTCACATTAACACAGTTACCTCTTCACAAAGAGTCAAGAGCAACAGTTTGGCCTGCAATTGGCGAAGTAAAAGTTTTAGGTGAAGAAGTAATCAATCCGGAAGAGGAAAAGAAGGTTGTTCTTACTGAAAAAGGACAGAACATTGATATTGACTTAGCATACAGCCAGCCTGTTAAAGTTTCATCATCTAAAGATGGAGAAAATGTTACAGATAGAGATGCAAACACAACATGGGCACCTAATGCGGATGATGAAAATCCGTCATTAACAATTGGTTTAGACAGAGAATACAATATTGAAAACTTCAGTGTTGACTTTGACGGTGAAGCTACACCATACACAGTCATGGTTAATACATCTAAAGGATGGGTTGAAGCAGGTTCATGTGATTCAAAGGATTCAGGAAATGTTGTATCAGTATCAAAGAACGAAATAACAGGAATTAAATTCCAGTTCGAAAAGGGTATGACTGCAAAAGTTTCAGAAGTACACTTTGACGGTGTTGATGCAAAAGTTAAACATCATAAGAGAATTTTAGTAATGGCACCTCATGAAGATGACGAAATGTTAATGGCAGGTGGTGTTATGAACAGAGCTGTTGCAAACGGTGACGAAGTATATGTTGTTTATGCAACAAACGGAGATTACAATGGCGTAGACCATGGAAAATTAAGAATTAGTGATACAGTCAATGCATTAAACACAATTGGTGTACCAACAGAGCACTTATATTTCTTAGGTTATGCAGATAACGGTGGTATGGGGGTTGGAGCATTCACAACAGCATTTACAGACAGTTTTGTATACAATATTTATGTTGCAGATGATAACAAAGTTATATCTTCAAGAAATGGTGTAACAGAAACATATGGTAACGAAAACGTAAGAAATGATTATCATTATCTTACAACAGGAGAGCATGCTTCATATACACGTGCAAACTTCTTAGCAGATCTTAAGAGTGTAATGGAAAGTGTTAACCCAACTGATGTTTACATGACATCAAGATATGACATGCATTATGATCATGCATATTTTGGATTATTCGGTATCGAAGCTATTAAGGATATCCAGGCAGAAAACAATGACTTCCAGCCAACAGTTCACGAAGCTATTATTCATAGCCATATGACTGATGAAGTATATCCTAAAGATCAAGGTAATTACGGTTGGAACCATGAACTTGATACATATTTAGGAGCTTGGCAGCATCTTGATGGTCTTGAAGAAAAGACAATACTTAAATGGAGCGAAAGAGAAAACGTATTAACTCCATACAGTATGCGTCAGGGACCATTTAAGTATAACTTAAAGGATCAGGCACTTCGTAAGTATTCAACAGAATACTATAACTGGATTGCTTCATTCTCAAAGGTTAACGAAGTATTTTACAAGCATGAAACAAACAGCATTGGTTCACTTGCTACAGTAACAGCATCAAGTGAAAACAGCAGTGATAGCAGATGGGATGACCAGAGTGTAGTTAAGGCAGTTGATGGTGTTGCAGATGGTTATGCAACAGGACTTGCAAATCTTCATACAAGATTCCCATGGGCTGAATGGGCAACAAAGAACGAAGGTGCAGGAGCTTGGTTGAGTCTTGCATACGATGAAGTGCAGAAAGTTACAAAAATTAAAATTTATGACAGACCTAATACAGATGACCACATTACAAACTCTCACTTAGAATTTGATGATGGAACAACACTTGAAGTTGGGGAACTTCCAAACGATGGTTCAGTTAAGGAAATCAGTCTTGGCGAAGGCAAAGAAGTTAAGAATATTAAGTTCGTAGTTGATGAAGTTTCAGAATCAACAACAGCAGTTGGTCTTGCTGAAATCGAAGTAATCAAGTAAGAAGTTAATTGGCCTGAAGAAACAACTACAACAGAAACAATAACACCTAGCGCAGAGAAATAACTACTAAAGGTAAACAGAAAGAAACCAGAGGTGGCTCACATCAGCAAAGTCAAGTATCTCGGTTATACATTTTATAGATACAAAGGCAAATGCAGACTCAGAGTACATCAAAAGTCAATAGTCAAGATGAAAAATAAAAGCAGAGAGCTTACTGACAGAAACAAAGGCATTAGCAACACAGAACGAGAAAAGAAATACCAAGAGTATGTGCGAGGATGGGAGGAATATTTCAGACTAGCGGATATGAGTGGACTTCTTGTCACAACGGATAAATGGGCAAGACGCAGAATCCTAGCGGTCTATTGGAAACATAAGGACACGCTATCGTATACTTAGAAAACTGAAATTAGAACACTGGCAAGCTATGAAACTTGCGAACAGTAGATGTGGTTATTGGAGAATAGCTGAAATGCTAGGCACAGTAATCACAAATAAAATAATGGGGCTATCGGGAAATAGATAGTTCTAAAGTAAGCGCTTTATAATCAACCGGATAGTCGGTAGTGTAAAAAAGTTTGTGTTTCTGGTAAAAAATGACTCCTTTTTGGTAAGAATTCAGATATGACAATTCTTATCGAAAAGGAGTATTTTTATGGCAGTTGCAAAGTAAGCGCCAAATATTAATGCGGTCAGATACAAAATTACCCCAGCCCTTTGCGAGTTGGAGTAATTCACTATAATTGTAAGGTAAGTAGGTAATCATCTGTACCTTGATTTTTCAAAAAGAGCCACCTGTTGATCA
>CAUHML010000060.1 GCA_959606905.1 uncultured Bacteroides sp.
AGGTTTGTTTCATTGTAGGATTCAATAATCCTTCGTACTTTGCCCGTTGCTTTCAGAAGCAGTTCGGGATATTGCCGAAAGATTATGTGAAAGGTGGTGACATAACCCATTCCCAAAAGGGAACAACTTCAATATCCCCATAAGTTTCCTTCTGGTTGTAAGTAAGCAGGGTCTTCTTTTCGAGCATCACATTTTCCAGTTCGAATCCGTACAGTTCACGTTTCAGGTTCATGTCATTCAGTTCATAGCAAACCTGAAAGCCATAAGCTTTCCCGTTTTTATACGCCAAAAAATCACATTCCGTCTTACTATTGTCGAATGAAATATTCATATACCCTTTATTTCTCAGCTCATTATAAACAAGATTCTCCAAGGCACTACCACTTTGCGGAGAATAACGAAAGACATTGGCTGAAACCAAGCCATTGTCAATGAAATAACACTTATGCTGGGAACGGGAAGTCTCTTTCAAAGAATAAGAAAAGTTACGTACATCGACGCAAATATAACTGTCACACAAAAAGTTGAGATAGGACGCAACTGTATTTTCATTGCTTTTCAGTGCCTTACCCACAGCCGGTATAGAAAAACGACTCCCCATATTCTGCATCAAGTAACTGACCAGACGAAAGAACAAATGGGTGTCACGTATGCCACTATAAACGATGCAATCCTTCTGCACAATGGATTCGAAATAGCTTTTCAATAATTCCTGTTTGATGTCCTCATCAGCATCACCCAATACGATTTCAGGAAAACAACCTGTAGAAAGGACATTGTCCATGATACGCAGAACTTTCGGTGTTTGGGTATAACAATCAAGCAAAGTCGTTATTCCTTGCGAACGAAAAACTTCCCGAACAGAAAACGGACGCACTTCATTCTCGAAATAACGACCGGACAACAAGGCGGAAAAACGGTTCTGTAACAATTGCGAGTTAGACCCCGTAATATATATCTTTTCAAATATCTCAGTGTCATAAGCACTCTTTATGAATATCTCCCAATCACATAAATGTTGTACTTCATCCAAAAACAGGAATTTCACTTTCTCTCCCGTCAGACGTTCTGCATTTTCAATCACGCCGAATAATTTGGAGGAATCATCCCAAAATGGAATGAACTGCGGATCATCCAAATTAAGTACAAGAATCGACTTACCGCTCACTCCTGATTGCAACAGGTCATTAATTAATAGTTTGAAGACAGTAGATTTGCCACAACGACGTACACCGGTCAGTATCTGAACATGACGCATCGTTTTCTTTTTCAAAAGATTGTCCATGATGTCTCTCGGACACAAGTGATCAAACATTTTGCCATTCCATTGGGCATTCTGGCGTATCAGGGTCTTTTCCATACCAAAATCAGTTTTTTAATAACCTTCAATTCATGCAAATATAAGAACTTTATTTTGTTTACCTAATTATGTTTCCTGTAAATAATCATTTTACCGAAACATAGTTAGGTAAACAAGTCCTTTAATCTGAAAAGAGTGTTCTTTATAAAGAACGTTTTGCAGATAACACTTGGCGTAAATACCGGATCAATGAGGTTTGTTTCATTGTAGGATTCAATAATCCTTCGTACTTTGCCCGTTGCTTTCAGAAGCAGTTCGGGATATTGCCGAAAGATTATGTGAAGAAAGGAAACATTATCAGGGAAGTACACATTCTCAAGCATTCTCACTGCAATGAGAACTTTTTCTCATCGCAGTGAGAATATACCCTTGTCAGAATAGGCTGAAACAGCTCATGAAGCCAATAAAAAGACGAGCAATAGAATAGGAAGTATAAAACTTCTGAATTCTATTAGTTCGCCCTCTTATATTAATTTTCTTACGTATTATCAAGAAGAAATATATCCCTGTTTAAATTATATTTTAATAAGAAGCTGTTGCCGGAATACCTTCCTTTTCCAATAAAGCCACAATACGGTCTAACTCTTCATGCGTAGCCTTTTGCAAATCGTGGTCGGGAGTCTCCCGGTCAATCGTATATATCATCACTTGACGGGGAGCGATTTCTTTCACTGCTTCTATCCAGGGGAGCACATACTTGTCGGATGTATTATCCATGTCTTTTCCCTGATAACCTCCTTTCAGAAACATCGTCTGTACGATGCAGTTTCCTTTGAACTCTTTCATTCTTTCGATGATCTTCTTAACAGAATATTTTCCGTTAGGACGGTCCAACAGATGAATGTATTCTTCATCCACCGTATCCAGTTTCAGGATATTATTATCTATCTTGTTCAGTGCTTCGAATACAGCAGGGCGATCAATAAATGTAGAGTTACTCAATACGCTTACTTTCGCTTTTGGGAAATACTTGTCGCGAAGCGCAAGTGTATCTTCTATGATTTCCGGGAAATGGGGATGCGCAGTCGGTTCACCGTTTCCGGCAAATGTCAGTACATCGGGAGCAGGGCCGTTTGCCTGCATGTCTTTCAGTTTCTCTTCGAGAGCCGTGCGGACTTCTTCACGGGTAGGAAGAAGTTTCTTCGTACGATGTTCGGCATTGAAACCACACTCACAATAAATGCAGTCGAATGAACAAACCTTACCGTCGTCCGGCAATAAATTGATTCCCAAAGAAACGCCCAAACGGCGGGAATGAATAGGGCCGAAGATGGGTGAAGGAAAAATAATAGTCATCTTATTCTAATTATTTATTCATAAATCATAGCAAAGATAACCCAAAACTTATAGGTTATTCTATCTGTACGACCATTTTTTCATCATCCCAAACAAATTATTACTCTAACGCCACTCAAGAAACCACACGGAAATATTGATCCATTCTTCTCAAAAGCAGAATATACATATCACGTACTTCCCTTTGGGAATGTGTCGTGCTAAGCTCCTCCAGTCTATCGTGCAGACTATGCAATTCGTTCGTTAAACGTTTCTTTATACTATTATGTTCAGTAGCTTCCTGCATAATATCCAGCCACGCTTCCAAACATATCAGCTGAATATCCATCTGTTCATAACTAACGGCAGACTGCGGATCAAAACCATTAAACAATCCTTTATAAAGATCCCGGAAAAAATCAATATCGTCATACCCCTTCCGGTCACTCTGCAACGCCTGCAATCGAAGAGCTGAAATTGTCTTTACACTCAACAATTGTTTGAACAACTTCGCCAGTTCCGGATACAGAAGATTGTTTCTTGTTTCCAACAAATTCTCTTTTACATAGGTACATTCCATCTTTTTAACAGAATGAAATAAATAGTTGTCCAAATCAAGCATTGCCTGACGCTGCGCATCTGCCGGTTGAGAACTACCCACCACCTTTGCTATTTCCATCAGATAACTCCCATACAGACGAATAGCCTTTCTGTATATATCAGTGAGCGAACTCCCTTTATCGTATTTCTTCCCCTTATACACAATCTTGTCCAACCGACTCACTACAGTCTGTAAATCCGATATTTTGACCGTATAATCTTCTGGAAATGAAGAATTAGAATTCTCCTTCCCTGATGGTTGGAATAAACGAATGTGATCTGGTAAATTATGCTCTATCCATTGGCGGAGCTTCTCCCGTTCATCATAACAATTTTGGTCTCCTTTGAAAGGATGATAACCAAAATAAATAGTACGGCAATCATCATCTCCAACTTTTAAAGTCTTTCCACACGAACTTTTCGATAAACTTCTGCGCAAACCTAAAAGATATCCAATTTCTTCCGTTATTTCATTTTGCAACAATTCTTTTTCCACTTCTTTAGAATAACGGTCAGCCAGAATACGCGAATCCGAGGCACCGCAACTTAACAGATAGTCGTCTAATTTTCCTTTTAGGAATCCATGTCCGATATTCAGACGACATGAAAGTATTTCTCCGGTACGAGGATGACAGATAAAGTCACTTTTGATCCCCGGTATTCTTAAATCATAAGATATAAAAGCACGTTGTTCCGCCGGAATTATCTTTCGGTCTGCATACCTTACTTGTAAAGCATCATGAATACCTGCTTTATGGAAGGCGGTATTCCATGCTTCCACTCCTTCCTTTACTGCCTGGAAATATTCCTTCGGAAAAAGGGTATCTACATAGAAAGTAAGCGGTTGTGACATATCCCAACGAAGAATCAATGAATCTTCTACCATACAATAAGGATTTTGCGAGTAATCTTTGAAACTCAATGTCCGGTAGGGTATTCTGTAATCTGCCAGGCGGATCTGATCTTTTTTCAGAGGTAGCAAGCGTACTGCACAAGTGACTTCCAAAGGCATACTACCTTCAGGCAATAGAACGGCAGAACTGGACAGCATATATCTTTCCGCTTCAACTCCATGATAGCGCCTGACCGTAAACGACACACCTTCCTTAAAAGGATGTATTTTCATTATTTCCGACAGTTCCGGAACCAAGGAACGAATAAAACTATCATTATAGCTGAACCAGTCATCGCCAGTCATCAGATACTCTGTTATCCGAATAATAGCTCCCTGCTCTTTTGAATAGGCCACCACTGAATAACTTTTACCGGCAGGTTGCATATTTGACAACGAGAAAGATTGGTGATATGTGCTTTTTTCATCTAAAATACGCTCTGTATAAAACGGTTTTTGAAAGCAAATTGTAGCTTTATCCGGAGATATAATACGCACTACTCCCAGTCCGTCAACCGGACGATTCAACAAATCAAACCCTCGGTCTATCTGTCCACTGACTTCAATTTCCCGCCCGATATATTTTTCGGGTATTTCCAAATAGATTTCTTTTTCCGCTACATACACAGGAAACACACCGTCGATCTTATCCATCCCGGCAACAAAAAACTCGTCAAATGACTTGACGGAATCCTGTGCCTGAAGCAAAGCTGTGACACACAACAATATACCAATCACATATCTTCTTCTCTTCATGAATTTCTTTATTTACTTTTCATCATTAAAACAAAATACTATCTACAAGAAACATTGCCCGTTTTTTGGCAACCGGATCCGTAATCTTATGGCTATAATCAAGACTTTCCTCCTTTATTCTATTCAAAGCCTGCATAATGGAAACCAATAATCTCGACGAAGTTATCTTTTCTGATCTATCCAACAATTTAACAAGTTTACTCACATAAAGCAGCTGCACTTTATACTTAGCGTCACTTACAGGAATATTGTCAGCCCATTCGGCAAATAATTCTTTATGTATGCTTTCCAAAAACTCATCTACAGACAACATATCCTCACAAACATTCTCCGTTCTTTCCACTTCCCGGAGGGAACGAATCATTTCCGACATCAGCTCTTCATAAAAGCGATCGAACTCCCGACTACCGTTTATTTCTAACTTAGCGGTAAGTTTTTCATCAAACATCCACACAGGCGGTTGTAATATATAAGCCTGTATAAAGCTCATAACCTTCTTATTGTAATCGGCTTTTTCGGGTATGTAAATATTCTCATCATCCGGCTCAGCAAGACGTTTCCCGCCCAAATGAGACAAAACGTGCTGTACCCACTGTTTATAATGCTCCAATACCGCTTCATAACGCCCCTGTAATACACGCAAAGACGTTTTATCCGTCACATTCCAGACATCCGGATGTTCACACAAATATTTCAAGTTCTCTATTCCCTGTGTATTAACCATAACATGGTCATTACCCAAATCTTCTGCCTGAGCCCTTACATCCATTCTGCCCGAAAAATGTAATGAGGGATCTTTCTGTTTTTCCTGATTCCAAAGGCTCCTGTTCTTTTCTCTTTCAGAAGCATCTTTACCCGGAAATATACGATAGCCCCATTCAATAGCCCACTTATCATATTCACCGACACGTACCCTCCTGTTTCTCAAATCAACTTTATCTTGAGGACGCAAAGCATAATTACACCTCACATAATCCATAATGGAACTACCAATACTATATTGACTTAAAAAGTCATTATCACGTAATTGATCGATGGAGTAATGAGAACTACCCAGAAAGTTATGTTCCAATCCTAATGTATGACCCACTTCATGTGTCAGCACTTGTTTTATCTGTTCGTATTGCAAAGAGTCCGGCAGCTCTATATTCCATGCCTGCGGATCATTCGCTCCACATTGAGCAAAATACCATTTCTGTTCCAAATTCAAGACACTGCAAAAAATACCGATGTGGCAAGCAATAATCTCACCGGACCGGGGTTCGCATGGAGTCGGTCCATAAGCGTTATTTTGTCCTGATATCTTCCATGAGATGAACGGATAAGTACTGTCATAAATACTAAAATCAGGATTTTCCTCAACGGTAGGAGCCAGCCGCGCATCAATGGCGTTCTTAAATCCAGCTTTCTCGAAAGCCGGACGCCAGTCACGCACCGCTTCAATGATACAGTCGATGTACTTTTCCGGTGTATTACGATCTATATAAAAAATAATAGGTTGTATGGGTTCTACCAGTTCCCCCCTCATGTATCTTTCTTCATCTTCCGCCCTTATTTCCAGCCGCCATCGTTTGACAACAGATTTCCGAATAGCAGGCTGATTCCCTTGAAAACACTCCTTGCTGATAGAAAAATAAGCTCCGGTATTTGCAGCAACTGCCTCCAACGGTCTTTTTGACAGTAATTTTATGCAGATACCTGTATCCCAGTCTCCAATATAAGGAGGTGCAACAGGCTTACCTGGTATTTTCATTGACGAACTTCGATAAGCTCGTGATGCGTGTATCAACAAGCGGTTGTCATATCCTTTAATTTCCTTAATATAATCTTTCTCTCTTAAACGCGTACCTATCAATAAATCAAAAGATACAATATCAAGAGTAAACAAAGGAAAATCTTTTAATACTTCACCAATCTCTATCAGGCTGCTTCCCTGATTCCTAGCTTTAATCGGTAATATTTTATAAAGCCTTTCATTCCCACGTTGGGCGGCGATTTTTGCATACGTTCCTTCAGGATTTTCTATCACCCTCTCATATTGTGGATCCATCATCCACAACTCGTCACCCTGTTTACGGAAACTGAAAAATACCGGACCTATCATGTCACCCGCATATCCGAATTTCTTTTCCATATCCCGGTCCGGACGGGCAGGAGCTGTCAGGATAGTTGTCGTTACGGCAAACTCACGTCCAATCAATGAATCCGGGATTTCCCAATAGATATGTTTATCACTTCGGTAGGTAGTAAACATACCGGGAATAACTTCCACTGGTGCTTCTTCTTTAATAAAAGTTGTAATACTTTGCTGTTGCCCGTACAGACAAGTACAGACAACAGCAAGAAATACTGCACCGATAATTCCTTTTAGCATAAAGACCGGTTTATACTATTCATAATTATAGCTAATATCAACAATCTTCCCAATAGGCTGATCGGGATCTTCGTAAACACAAATGCTGTTTTCTTCACGAGCTACATCGCCCGCCACTGTCAATTGCAATTCGACAACTACACCTTTGTCAGCAGTATTGATACCCAACCCGAGAGACATACCTAGTTTCTCCTTATATTCGCCTATTTCCTCATCGTCATCTTCCTCTCTCACACTTTCAGGGTCCTTAAATTTAAAACTAACTATCTGTGCTGACGGATCAGTTTCATAAGTATAAAGTTCAATTGCCCTTCCGCGACCAAGATCAATGCGATATAATTTATTACCCGATGTCATAAATATAAGGTTTGCCGTATACGCGTAAGAAGCTGCAAATTTTGCTGTTTCTACATTTACTTCGGACGGTAAAGCAATCGTATACCGGGCAGCACAAATCGGATCTTCATCTTGCGCACTGAATTTAAACACAGTCAGCTCTTTTCCGTTATGGGGAGCAGCAATTGCATAAGCAAAATTTCCCCCGTTTCCTCCCGTAACAATGTCATGCACTTCTAAAGACGGATCAATCTTATTTGGATCAAAGACATTTGATTCATCAGACGACATTAAATATGTCCTGACAGGTTTCTGATCAGTCCATTTAGTTCCATAATTACGTATATCTTGAGTAGCCGAATTCGGTACCATATAATCGCTAAAACCCAGAATAGAGGAAGCAAGAAAACGATGATTTTCAGAATCAAAAAACAAATAGCCTCCTCCATACGAACCATAAGCGGAAATGGCGGGAAACTCACTTTCCTTTTTTACTGAGAATGGTACACAAAATCCATCCATAGGAGCACAATATGCTTTTCCACTATTCACAAACAATTCACCATGAGTACTCATCTTATAGAGCTCGATATTCAACGGTTCCCCTTTTCCAGTCGGTTCAAAAAGTATTTTATTCGATGGATATCTCGTTATTAAAGTACTTGGAGTCAACAAGGCCAAGTCCCGATCGGTTACCACCATTAACGCCGGACTTACTTTAAAACCAAAAAAACCCAGCATACTACTTAAAAACGAATCCCCATAGTTTTTTCTTGCACTTACCGCCAAAGGTTTTCCTTCTAACGGAAATGACTGATTCAGTTCTGATTTAAAGACATCCGGATAAACATAATATCCTTCCGGAGTACCCTCTATCGCTCCTAATACTCCCTTTCCTTCTTTTTCCTGCAATACAAACCAGCAAGGATTTAAAGGACGAATAATTGCAACTTCACCTATCTGATACCAGGTTGTTCCATTCTTTTTATCCGTAATGACCAACATCAAACCTATATTTTCGGATTCATAAGGCTCGACTGTTACTTTACATTCTTTGCCTACGGAATAATCTTTATAATCACTAAGTCTGTCCGACCCCGCTTTCTTTCCTTCGATTGTTTTCTTCCATTGAAATACAAGGTTTTTCTCATTTTGCTCCAAAGTCTGAGAAATCTCGGGTATAATTGAAACTTCGACTGCTTCCTCTTTAGGCATACGTACCTTCGTTTCAGGTATTACGATATCCATCGTATTTACATCATGATAATCGTAATCTCCCTTGTCATCGTAACAGCCTGTTTGCAATAAAGCCGCTCCGATAAAACTTACTATACAGATGATATATTTCCTCATAACGTTTCTTTTTAATCTTATTCATATTCTATTTCATCACCCTCTTCACCTAAAATCGGTGGATTTCCCTCCTCCTTATATTCTCTATAAGCTTGCTTGATTACATCAATATCTTCATCTTCCAAATCATCCCATACACGTTGACATACATCCATAATAAACATATATTTAGCATCGCTATAACTGCCAAATCCCACATAATCACTCCATTCGGTCGGTTTCAACTCCCATCTGACATTTAAAACGATTTGATTCTTTTCTACCAGACCTTTATCAAACTGATGAAGAGGGTTATTCAAATCAAACTCCAGATAACAACCATAAACATTTCTACCTGCCTCTACTTTCGGACGATTTATTTTATAATAGAATATCTGGCAAACTGTATCAAGGTCAGTATATGTATACTTGCTTTCCAATAATACATCCACTGAATTCTGATAATCATTATTCGGAGTTACTTTCACACAGAAATCACGATTCTCTTTCAAAAAATCTCCTTGTATTCTTACCTCGAAACTGTCTACAGCATAAGGTTCTTTCTTCACATAATCCGTATCAACCAAAGTACGGACATGCGTAGTGCTACCATAGAAATTGATACGAGGTGTCTGGTCATATAAGTCTATCTCGTTTTCACTGCATCCTACATAAATGCCGCAAACAAGAATAGCTAAAACAAAATATATAATACGTTTCATAATGCTTCATCATTTAGAGTTGTTTCCAAAAATATACTCGTCATCCGGCAACGTCATCTGATAATGGGCTTCAGTCATCGTTTCAATCCCACAACCATAATAAGTGCTATAATTATGCGCTTTCAAGAAATAGAAAAGTTGACCTTCCGCGAAATATTCTTTTCTATATTCTTTCATTATCTCATTAATACGTTTAGTCTGGTTTTTGTCTTCTTCCGAAGTATTATCAAGGTCATCATATCCGGTAGTCGGTATTTCATCACTATAAGAGATACCACGTGCAAAACGTACGGTATTTAACGCGTCAGCACTTTCCGATGCAGAAGGAACACATTCTGCTACAATATAATACATTTCGGGTAAGCGTATCAAAGGGATAGCGTCAGCACCGGAATAAGCATATCCGCCATTCAAAGGTTTCTGATTATATTTTCTACAAAAAACATCTGTCCGACTTGCCCCATTAATAACCTCAAACATTTCCGTATTTTTTCTCCAGTCAGTATTCCCTGCATCGGCAGTTTCATAGAAGAATTTAAATTTATCTCCATCCAGATAGAAATGTTGCTGAGTATTGGTATTCTCCATATCCATATAATTTCCAATAAGCAAATTGGAGAATTCATTGACTGTTATTCCAAAGATTTGCTCTGCGTAGCGTATGGAATTGTAATTGGAAGCAGTCTGCGATTTATACAATGTAAAATACTTAGAGGCAGCAATCACTTGTTTAGCGTACTCTGTGGCCAATCCTTTACTTTCCGCATCACCTTTGTAACAATATACACGAGCCAGCATAGCTTTAACCGCATATAGATTCATACGAAACTCACGATTGACAAGAAAATGATTTTTATCTATAAAATCTTCATCCGTCTGATCGGTAAAGAAATCAAGAGGATCACTCTCTTTCAGTAATTTTTCAGCGTCATTCAAATCTTTGAGAATAGCGTCAACCACTTCGCTGGCTGGTAAAACAGGAGTGGCATCCTTATCAAAAGCAATACGGTAGGGTATAGCTTTGGATGCAGGATGTTCTTTATAAACAGGACCGAACATACGCAACAAATCAAAGTGAAGAAAAGCGCGAAGCCCGAGTGCCTCTCCCTTCATAGTTTCATAATAGCGTTCGGTAACTAAAACATCTTTATTTTTGTCTACGTACTCCAAGAAGTTATTAATATTGGCTATGATGTTATACATCGTTGAGTAAATCCCATTCTTCTTACTCAAAAACATGTTCTCATAATCGAACACGATACTTTGGTCGAAAACAGCATTTGTATTATACCCCGGATAATCGGAATATAATCCTGCCAACTCATCCAAATAAGCATAAGTCAAGTCTCCGGCATATAATGTCGTGGTTCCCAACTTCAAATAAATACCTGTAAGCGCATCCTTAAATCCTGATTCCGACTCAAATTGCTTGTCGGTAGGAATAGAAGTCTTCGGAGATACATCCAACCAGTCGCTGCAAGACATAAGTCCCAGCATTGTTGTTGTTAATAGTATATATATTATCTGTTTCATACAAATAGGTTTTTAATTAGAAAGCAACATTCAGAGCAAATGTAAACTGACGGGAATACGGATAGTACAAACCTCTTTCGCGTTTCACTGTAGACCAATAGAAAAAGTCTTCCATATTAAACGTCACTTTAGCGGAACTCAATCCCCAATGACTAATAAATTTTGTATTAGTACGATCCATACGATAGTAAACAGACAACGAACTTCCCTGGAATATATTTTCATCCATTATAAACCGGGAAGTGGCTTTCGTTTCCAAACCGTTAGGATTAAGAATACGGAACTGTGCCTTATCACCCGGTTTCGCCCAACGTAGCTGAGTTACCCGTCGATCTACATTATATTTCAAATTAGCATTTTCCACCTTGTCAAGCAAGGTCTGATTATATACCTGACCGCCAAACTGATACCTGAAGCTGACATCTGCTCCCCAACCTCTGTATGTAAAGGAAGAATTAATATATCCTTGCCATTTAGGTTCTGTATTACCAATAGGTACTACATCATTCGCACTCCAGTTAACGGCACTCGTCATCTCCCCGTTACGTTTCAATAATATTTCATCTCCGGAAGCCGGATCAATACCTAATGAACGTACTACCCAGATACGGGAAAGAGATTCACCTTCTTCATAACGTGGCAACGGCGTATCTTTTAAATCTGATGCACTTTTATCATTTCTGTATTTCATCGCTTCCGATATTTTCAATAGTTTGTCAGTATTATGAGAACCGTTTACTGTAATTGTCCAATAAGCTTGTTTAGCAGTGTTTTTATAAGGAATAGCCGAGAGAGAAATTTCCCAACCCTTATTCTCTATCTTTCCCAGATTTTCCGGATAACTGCTGAAACCAAGAGAAGGAGCAAGACTTATATTGGCAACCATATTATCTGTTATTTTCCGATAATATTCCACACGTGCAGTAAAACGCTGATCGAAAAACCCGAGTTCCAAGGCAAGATTAGTACTTTTTGTAGTCTGCCATTTTAAACTTTCATTATGCATAGCCAAGATTTCCGAACCTGTTGCATCCGACGAGTAATAAGGAAGCAGTAAATTGGAATATGTATAATAACCATGTGCCTGATAAGGATCAAAACCTTGGGAACCGGTCGTACCGTATGTACCCCTCAAAATAAAATCAGAAATAAAAGATACATCTTTCAAAAAGTTCTCTTTTTTCAAATCCCAACGTAATCCGGTTGACCAGAAAGGAGCCCAACGGTTATTTTTTCCAAATTGAGAAGAACCGTCCAAGCGTATATTAAAGTCGAACGAATACTTATATTTATAAGAATAGCCTCCAGCAACTACCCAACCAATGGAGCGCGTTGTCCTCTCATCTCCTGTCACCTTCTCATTATATTTCTTACCAAACAACAAGTTATCCATATTATCATTCGGGAAACCAGTCACATAGTTTCCATAAGTCTCCGAATTATTCTCCAATACACTCATACGTGCATTAGCAGTCAGGTAGTGATCTTCCAGTTGCTTATTCCAGCTTCCTGTTAAATCTATGCCCCAATTGACAGCTTCGCTCTGACTTCTGCGGTAATCACCTCTTAAGGTAGGATCAGTCACATTATCAAAAAGCGTATGTTGTGCAGGACGAAAAATATCACGATGTCCTACGCTCTTGGACAGATTAAAAGCTCCTTCAAACCGTAATTCATTAGTAGGATTATATTCCACCTTGAAAAGTTCACGTACTGTAAAGTTTTTACTTTGGTCTTTACTGTTGAATGTCGTATTATACATCGGATTCAGGTAGCTCGACTCACCACCCACTCCTTCAAAATTATCAAGCCGTTTTTGTATTTCTCCGTTCTCTCCATACGGACGCAGATAAGGATTCAAGCGGGTATATTCACTAAAACTTCCCCACGGAGACTCATTAGCCACCGAATTATCCAACGTAATGCTATTCTTTAACAACACCTTTTTCAGACGATACTGAAAATCAAGTGAACCGGTCAGTACATCACGTTTGCTGTCTTTCATCACACCCGGAGAACTATTATATCCGACATACATCCGATAGCGTAAGGCTTCATCACCACCTTCCAGCGTAACTGTATGTCGTTGTTGGAAAGCTGTTTGCAAAGGCTTGTCCAGCCAATAAGTATTTACTCCTGCCAGCACTTCACGCAATTTAGATTGATAGAGCTGCCATTTTTCAACTGTTTCGCCGCCGTATGTATAAAGTCCGCTTTGCAACTCTGCATCTATCTTCTCTCTTGCATTCATCAAGTTATACCCGGTCATATCCGGAGCTTCAATACGAAGTTCCCCACCATAAGTCACCCAAATCCGTCCCGGTTTGGGAGTCTTGCTTTCGATAACAATTACTCCATTTGCCGCACGCGAACCATAAATAGCCGTAGCTGCCGCATCTTTCAACACAACGATGGAAGCAACACGGTCGGGATCCATATCAGCAAGTGTCTGTATACTGATTTCAAATCCATCCATGATAAGCAGCGGTTGATTGGCATAGGTCTCATATTCGCCCTGAACTGCCAGCACATCATTACTGGCAGAATTTAAATCTACCGTAGCCTGTGCATTCAAATCCATATTTGCACCGCCACGCATACGCATATCAGGCAGATTATTCGGATTAGACCCCATATTGATATTATCCATGATACGAAGCCCGGGAGCGACAGCAGCTATCGCTTTAGCCACATTATTCGTACTATACTTTTTCAGCTCTTCACCCTTGATAGTAACAGCAGAACCAGTGAATCCCTCTTTCTTTCTATTAAACATACCTGTCACCACCACTTCATCGAGTGCTTTTGTATCAGACTTCATCACTACCGACATATAGGATGAAGGATTCAAGAACTGAGTCTCCAAACCTACATACGATATTCTAACCCGACTATCTTTCGAAACATTAGAAAGCTGAAAATTACCATTATTGTCCGTGATAGCCCTAATATTATTGGCATCTTCTACGATAATAGTGGCACCGATAACAGGAAGTCCGTCTTCCTCGGAAAAAACTTTTCCTTTTACTTGTGAAAAAAACTTTTTAGAATCCTCTTTTGTGATATTGATGAATTGTCCGTCAATGTGGTATTTCAACGGATTTTTCCCGATAATCACTTTCAATGCTTCATCGACTGTAGCTTTTTCTACTTTTCCGGTAGAAGTATAAGAACTGATTTCATCGTAGATAAAAAGAACTTTATATCCCGATACTTTTTCAAAACGTTTAAAAATAGAGGGTAATCCTTCATTTTTAAACTCCATTGTTATTTGCTTTTCCTTACCTGTTTGCGCTTCAACACGCCATGAATAGGCAAAAAGGAAAAACAAGAACAAGACAATGAACTTTTGTGCTTGATTCTTTTTCATAAGCCCGAATAGTTAAATAATATTTCATTCTTTTAATTATATACGAAGTTTAAAAAAGAATGGTTACCCTTAAAAGAATTTATTTTTCAGAAATATATATTTCTATTCAGATTTATGACTTTTTGCTCGTTTTTTATTCAATAATTAGTTTTCCTGTTTCAAAATGAGCATGTATCCTCTCCATTCGATTCAATAATTCAATCAAGTGAAAGATGTCTTGGTGACGATTTGCAAAGAAATGCATACGAAGATCCATAATTTTGCTATTGCGGAACTCAATATCTATATTATACCAACGCCCTATTTCTTTCATCATGTCAACCAGGGCAACATCGTCAAAATAGAAAAATCCTTCCTTCCAATATAAAAATGATTCAATGTCCACCTCGTTCACAGCAAACGTTCCGTCAGAAGAAAGCTGTGCACTTTGTCCCGGCATCATTTCAACACTATGAATTCCACAAGTATCGCTAACAGCCACTTTTCCTGTAATGAGCGTAACACGGACATCAATAGGAGAGTAGCTACGCACATTAAATTCCGTTCCTAATACGCGAACCTGTAGATTTCCACTTTTCACAATAAAAGGATGTTTTGCATCTTTAGTAACTTTAAAATAAGCTTCACCTTCCAAAGAGACGACTCTTTCTTTTCCTTTAAAAACCGTAGGGTAAGCCAGACGACTATCCGAATTCAAGAAAACTTCAGTCCCATCAGATAAAACGACTTTGAATGTCTCTCCCCTAGGAATACTTAATCTATGTATCTGTACTTTCTGCTTTCCTACTTCCTTGGTTTCTGTCTGAAGAAGAGCACGACTATAATCTATTTTTTTAGAAGACAACTGTGCAGTAGAGGAAGACGAAAGAGATTCTACCACTTCTTTTAGTGGTTTTATTTCCTTCTCATCATTCACTTGTAAAGTGACTTCTTGGGCAACATGATTGGCTTGAAACACTTGAATGATTTCCGGTTGCGACGAAATCATCATTGCACGCAAAACTAAAATTATGACAACAGTCGCCGCTACACCTGTGGCACTGGCCCACAACAGTATCCGCGTATTTTTTCTTCGATCGTTTTTAGAATGTTTATTATGAAAATCTGCCAATTCATTCCGGACATCAATTGCCAGCATATTTTGTTTTTTCTGCATCTCTATCACAATTTCTGCCAAATCAGAACATGCCTGCAAGCACTCCTCATCTTCTTTCAAATTATGCAATTGATCAGCAGTTATATGAGAACGATTCTCCATAATTTCCAGGAGTTCTTCTTCCGACTTACTTATATTTATATTCTTTTCATCCATAAATAATGTATTCAATATATATATTTACGTTTTAAAGTCTATTCCGGTTACCCTCTTGACCCAATTCTTCGCGAAGAATACGCAAAGCCTTTACTATATTCTTATGAATAGCCGCAACACTTACATTCAATTCTTCGGCCACTTCTTTATATTTCTTATTATGAATATAGCATGCTTCCAATATATGATAATTATAAGGAGTCAACTTTTCCATAGCTTTACGAATACGCAAAACACGAGAATCAGAATGTTGCGAATCGCTTTCTATCATTTTATCAGTTAATTGCGAAGTAAACTCTACATATTCTTCATGGATATTTTGCTTGCGAAGATAGTCAATGCAACGTGTACGAATGATTGTATAAAGATAAGTTTTAGCCGTCGCCTCTTCTATCTTTTCATAATTACGCCACAAATACTCAAAAGCATCACTTACGATATCTCTGCATACCTCAGCGTCATTTATAAAATAATATGCAAAATATACAAACTGTGCATACCATTCATTAAACATTTTGTCAAAAGTAGCCCTGTCATCCATTTAATATCGTATTCTTCTATTATTTCTGGCAGACAAATATACATTAAAACTTAATACGCAGTTGCATTTGTACATCTCCTTTTTTATTTCCACAGATCAAATCATTGCCTGAACCGATCTCATTCCGATCTAAATAGACTGTTTCGCCAAACTTGGTTATGAACAACCAGTGCTTATTCAGTTCATATCTGAGACGGACGCTACAGCGAAATCCACGACCTTGGAAGGACGGTGTGTAGAACGTATAAAGCAATCCGCTTTCCGAAGCATATACGCGCGAATCATAATCCTCTGTAAAAAAGTAACTGCCCTGAACGTCAGCAAACAGCCTGGCCCAAGGCAGTTGGGAGGATATCATTTGTGTAACCTGATATCCTTTATTAGCAGCTCTGTCCTGAGAATGAAAATGATTATAATCTAAAGTTGTACGACTGCTTAACACATCTCCTAAAGAATAGTTCAAACGGTAGCGAAGTTGATGGTGAAAAATAGGAAGTGTTAGTGTTCCTTTACTACCTGTCCAATCCCTTTCTTTGCGTTTATAGCGGTACTTTAGATACATGGATAGATGGCTGCGCGGAGTGAAAGTGGCTTGAAGCAATCCGTCTGTTCCGCGAGAGGGTTTATTTACTCTGTATTTTTTCCACGGAAAAGAAAATAAATCGAATGAGGCGAAAAATTTCCAATAAGCAAAAGGAGAAGCCTCCATGCCGATATAATATCCCTGTTCATTTTGTGTCGTACTTCCTTCACCGAAAGAATGGGCGAACATGGCCCAATAGTTATAAGAATAAAACCGGTGTATCAACATGATTTGAGTGTTTTGAACCGGTGAATACTGCAAACGGTTCAAAGAGGCCCAACCTTGTTTTCCTATGGCCGTCTCTCCTTGAAAAGAAAAACGATGCCAGCGATAAGCATAATCAATCCCCAGATTATAGAAGTTGTTTCCATGAAGATTGTATTTGGAATAGCCTGTTAATTCCGGTTTGTATGGTCGGTTGAAAAGGTAGTAAATCCCGGTGATACCCAGTCGGATACGGTTGTGTTGATAACTCACGTTTCCACCTGTTAATTGCATGGTAAACAGGTTCTTTTTATCTGCTTCCTTTTGACTTCTGTGTAATCCGGTTTTATAGATGGAGGTAATTGCTCCGTTAGTGATTGTTCCATCTAATGAGCGGTGTGAATAGAAACCGGAAAGATCCCAATCTTTAGATAAAGCAACAGTGGCAGCCACTCCCCGAAAATAATTGTATTCATCGCTGGAAGAGTGTTTCTTTATCCCCCCACTGCGATTGTTGAAGGAAGAGGCATAGACTGTTTTTCCCATCAGATAATCAGTGCTAATCACTAATCCTTGTCCGAAACTAAGCCGATAGTTACCAACAGCTAATGCTTTTAATCGTCCACAATCTTTTAATAACAGATAAAAGGAATAATAATCGTAGCCATAACGATTGTGTAAAGCTCCAAAAGGTTCTCCGGCATCTTTCTCGGCAACGACTCCTGCATAAAGTCGGTCACTGTATCGGAAACTGTATTTCACAGAGTTATAAACAGAAGGACCTAAATAGGTATGTTCATAACCTTTTCGCTTATAAAATGGTATATCAAAGCGAGTTAACAGCTCATTCTTTCCATACTTCGCTGCGCTTTTCAACAGACTTTTCCACCGAAAAGCAGCTTCATTGTTAATAGCTTTTATACAGACGAAAGGTAGTAAATACTGGATTGTTTGTTTATCCATCTCTTCTACCAGTTGGAGTTCATAGATGGTTTTCATCTGTCCGTGTATATAGATATAGGCCAGCAGATGTTCAATCTGAATATCACTAAGGAAAGGAAACTGTTCGAGTTGTTCACGG
>CAUHML010000061.1 GCA_959606905.1 uncultured Bacteroides sp.
TGTCCGCCCATTTCTACTTCTGTACCCTGTTTTCCTTCAATCTCACGGAAATATGGGTAAACGCCCTGTGCCATAAACTTTTGTGGCAGGTCGTACTTAGCTAACTTCTCTTGTAATAATCCCATGAATTATAATTTATTATACTCATACTCAGATCACTCGCTGATGATCTAATAATCCTTTTTTCTTAACAAGTGTTTAAAACAGGGGGCAAAGATAACAAAATTTGCTTTTATCTGTTCTTTTTAAGGGAAAAAAGTTGCCTTCGTATGATTAGAAACCTCTAATAGATTAAAATTTAATATATTTGTATTACTTTTGTCGTCTACAATCGACAAGAATAGCATGAACGAAAGAATGAAGAAAATAATATTCGTCGTCAATCCTATTTCGGGTACACAAAGTAAGGAATTGATTCTTAGCTTGCTGAATGAAAAAATAGACAAGGCGAGATACTCTTGGGAAGTAGTGTATACAGAGAGAGCCGGTCATGCAGTAGAAATAGCCGCGAAAGCTGCCGAGGAAAAGGCAGATATAGTAGTAGCTATCGGAGGAGACGGAACGATCAATGAGATAGCTCGTTCGTTGGTGCATACGGATACCGCTTTGGGAATCATTCCTTGTGGCTCGGGCAATGGACTTGCACGGCACCTGCATATACCCATGGAACCGAAGAAAGCATTGGAAGTGCTTAATGAAGGTTGCATGGACGTAATAGATTATGGCAAGATTAACGGAACAGATTTTTTCTGTACCTGCGGAGTCGGCTTCGATGCTTTTGTTAGCTTGAAGTTTGCGCATGCCGGCAAACGTGGGTTATTGACTTATCTGGAAAAGACATTGCAGGAAAGTCTTAAATATCAGCCAGAAACTTATGAACTGAAAACGGAAAATGGAGTAACCAAATACAAAGCTTTTCTTATTGCATGCGGTAACGCTTCGCAGTATGGAAACAATGCATATATCGCTCCGCAAGCTACACTGACAGATGGATTGCTGGATGTGACCATTCTCGAACCGTTTACCGTTTTAGATGTTCCTTCACTCGCTTTTCAGTTATTCAATAAGACTATTGATCAGAATAGCCGTATCAAAACATTCCGTTGTAGACGATTGTGTATTCGTAGAACCGCTCCGGGTGTGGTACATTTCGACGGTGATCCTATGGAAACGGATGCTGATGTGAATATTGAATTGATTCAGAGAGGTTTGCGTGTGGTAGTGCCACAAGCAGCAGAAAAAGATGCGGCAAATGTGCTTCAAAGAGCACAGGAGTACATGAACGGAATCAAATTAATGAATGAAGCGATTGTAGATAATATAACAGATAGAAACAAGAAGATATTAAAGAAACTGACGAAAAAGGGGTAATAAATTTATTAATTACTACTCACGAATTACAAATTATTGCGTACTTTTGCAAAGTTTTGGCTCGTCCAAAATTAGAAACACGAGTGATAATTATCTAAATAATAAAATATATGTTCAGAACGCATACATGTGGAGAACTGAGAATCTCTGACGTAAATAAGCAAGTTACGTTGTCCGGCTGGGTGCAACGCAGCCGTAAAATGGGGGGCATGACCTTTATTGACCTTCGCGACCGTTACGGTATTACCCAATTGGTTTTTAATGAAGAAGTAAACGCAGAACTCTGTGAACGTGCCAATAAATTGGGACGTGAATTCGTTATTCAGGTGAAAGGAACGGTAAACGAACGTTTCAGCAAGAATGCAAATATTCCTACCGGAGACATTGAAATCATTGTTTCCGAACTGAACGTACTGAATACTGCAATGACTCCTCCGTTTACAATTGAAGATAACACGGACGGCGGTGACGATATCCGTATGAAATACCGTTATCTGGATTTGCGTCGTAATGCTGTCCGCTCTAATTTGGAGTTACGTCATAAGATGACAATCGAAGTCCGTACCTATCTTGACAAGTTAGGTTTCATCGAAGTAGAAACGCCTGTATTGATCGGTTCCACTCCGGAAGGTGCACGTGATTTTGTTGTGCCTTCACGTATGAACCCGGGACAGTTCTATGCACTTCCACAGTCTCCGCAGACTTTGAAGCAACTACTAATGGTTTCTGGTTTCGACCGTTATTTCCAGATTGCAAAATGCTTCCGCGATGAGGACCTGCGTGCCGACCGTCAGCCGGAATTCACACAGATTGACTGTGAAATGAGTTTCGTTGAGCAGGAAGACATTATCGCCACTTTCGAAGGAATGGCTAAACATCTGTTTAAAACCCTTCGTGGTGTGGAACTAACCGAACCGTTCCTGCGTATGTCTTGGGCAGATGCCATGAAATATTATGGTAGTGATAAGCCAGACTTACGTTTCGGTATGAAATTTGTGGAACTAATGGATATCATGAAAGGCCACGGATTTTCTGTATTTGATAATGCTGCTTACGTGGGTGGTATCTGTGCGGAAGGTGCTGCAACCTATACCCGTAAGCAACTGGATGCATTGACTGAGTTTGTGAAGAAACCGCAGATTGGTGCGAAAGGTATGGTATATGCCCGCGTCGAAGCAGATGGAACGGTGAAATCGAGCGTAGATAAGTTCTATACCCAGGAAGTATTGCAGCAGATGAAAGAAGCGTTCGGTGCGAAACCGGGTGATTTGATCTTGATCCTGTCCGGTGATGATGTGATGAAGACACGTAAGCAACTTTGTGAGCTTCGTTTGGAAATGGGTTCTCAATTAGGATTGCGTGATAAGAACAAGTTTGCTTGCCTTTGGGTGATAGACTTCCCGATGTTCGAATGGAGTGAAGAGGAAGGCCGTCTAATGGCTATGCATCATCCGTTCACTCATCCGAAAGAAGAAGATATTCCTTTGCTGGATACAGATCCTGCTGCTGTGCGCGCTGACGCATATGATATGGTTATTAACGGTGTGGAAGTTGGCGGCGGTTCTATCCGTATCCACGATGCACAGCTGCAAGCTAAGATGTTCGAGATTCTGGGCTTTACACCTGAAAAAGCACAGGCACAATTTGGCTTCCTGATGAATGCGTTTAAGTACGGTGCACCTCCTCACGGTGGTTTGGCATACGGACTTGACCGTTGGGTATCTCTGTTTGCCGGGCTCGATTCTATCCGCGACTGTATTGCGTTCCCGAAGAACAACTCAGGACGTGATGTAATGTTGGATGCGCCGTCTGCTATTGACCAGACTCAACTTGACGAATTGAATTTGATCGTTGATATCAAGGAAGGAGAGTGAAAGAATCAGTACGTATATTCCGTTTTATAGTAATCGGTACAATGAACGCTTTGATTATGGCGTTGGTTGTATGGTTAATGATGAAAGAAATATCATTCGACGGTGACTATATGGTGGCTAATATAACGGCGTACCTGATAGCTCAGATTCATAATTTTATCTGGTGTAAGTACTGGATATTTCCCGTAGAAAACAAAAAGAACAGTCTCTGGAAACAGATACTGCTCTTTTGCTCTGCTTTCGGAGTGGCTTACACCGCACAATTCTTATTTCTTATCCTGTTAGTAGAAGGATTGGACGTTAATGAATATCTTGCGCAATTTCTGGGCTTGTTTATTTATGGAGGTGCCAATTTTTTGGCTAATAAAAAGATAACTTTCCAATAAGAAGTCCATTATACAGTATATAGAAAGGGCACAGAGTGAAATGTAAAATTAAAACTCTGTGCCCTTCGTTTTTTAATATACGACTATTGATTATATCTCAAACTCTAGTCCAGAAAGCGTTTAGTCAGTCCTTCGTATTCGTCAATCCGACGGTCACGCAAGAATGGCCACCAACGGCGTACATTTTCCGAACGTTCCATATCTATTTCGACGACCATATTCTCCGGACGGTCATTACCTGCTTGCGCTAAGAATTCTCCTTGCGGACCGACCACAAAGCTATTTCCCCAAAATAGAATACCGTTAGTCTGTCCCGAAGAATCGGGTTCATGTCCTACACGGTTGACGGAAATAACAGGAAGACCGTTTGCAACAGCATGGGCACGTTGGGAGATAATCCATGCATTGAGTTGACGAGCTTTCTCATCATCCGTATCGCTACTTTCCCAGCCGATAGCAGTAGGATAAATTAAAAGTTCTGCACCTTTCAGCGCCATTAGACGGGCAGCTTCCGGATACCATTGATCCCAACATACCAATACTCCAAGTTTTCCTAAAGAAGTCTGGATCGGTTCAAACCCTATATCTCCGGGAGTGAAATAGAACTTCTCGTAGTAGGCAGGATCATCAGGAATGTGCATTTTACGGTATTTTCCTGCAATGCTTCCGTCACGGTCAAAAACAACGGCAGTATTATGATAGAGCCCGGGAGCACGTTTCTCAAAAAGAGAGGTGACAAGAACCACTCTATTAGCTGCTGCCAGTTCCGAATAAAATCCGGTGGAAGGACCGGGAATCGGTTCGGCAAGATCGAACAAATTAGTATTCTCTGTCTGACAGAAATAAAGCGAATTATGTAATTCTTGAAGTACAATCAACTGTGCGCCATGAGCAGCACAAGCCTCAATACTTTTCGCAAGATTCATTAAATTCATTCGTATATCTGCGGTATTGGATTGCTGTATCAATCCTACTTTTATCTTTCTCATAATGACTGTTTATTTAATAACTCCTTGTGGATATTGCATAGTGACACAATGTAAAGAACCGTGTTGCTTGATAAGCGCACGGCAATCAATTCCTACTATCTCATGTTTGGGAAATGCTTGTTGCAGTACTTCACCTGCTTTCCGGTCGTTTGCCGGCTGGTTGTATGTAGGATAGAGAACGGCATCATTCATTATCAGAAAATTAGCGTATGTGGCAGGCAGACGTTCGCAATTTTCTTCTATCTTATCGACCATTGGCAAAGCTAACAGACGATAAGGTTCTCCTGCCAGCGTACGGAATGTCTTCAGTTGTTCTTCCATTGCGTGCAGTGCTTCGTAATGCTCATCCTCTTTATCGTCACATTTCACATAAGCAATGGTATTTGTAGAACAAAAACGTGCTAGAGTGTCGATATGGCTGTCAGTGTCATCACCTGCCAGATAACCATGATCCAGCCAAAGAATCTTTTGCAGATGGAAGGTTGATTTCAGGTATTCTTCTATCTCTACTTGGTTGAGTTGTCCGTTCCGGTTGGGAGAGAGTAGGCATTCGGAAGTGGTGAGTAGAACACCCATACCGTCGCTTTCGATAGAACCTCCTTCAAGGACGAAACCGAGACGATTGACATAATGCCCTTTTAATACTTCCGCTTCTACGGCGTGTCGGGTAATTCGATTATCCAAGTCGGAGGCAAACTTTAACCCCCAACCATTGAATGTGAAGTCGAGCAGGGAAGGAGTGCCGTTGTCTATCATGGTGATAGCACCATGGTCACGCGCCCATGTGTCGTTGGTTTCACATTCCAAGAAACGGACGTTATCTATATTTACGCTTGAAGCGATCTGTTCTCTCACGGCTTCCGGTTCGGGAGTGACAATCAGGAGTAATTCACGTTCTGCTATTTCCCGGGCTATGTTTATAAAACACTCCTGTACTTCTGTCAGCATATATGCCCAGTCCGTACCGGCGTGTGGCCATGTTAATTGTATGCCGCTTTGCGTATGCCATTCGGCAGGCAGATGAGGAGCTCTCATTTCCACCTGTACGGTCATATTCTTTCCGAAATTTAATTGTAAATCCTTCTCCGAACCACTGGGGCTGGGGAGTCCAACCATAATTCCCATTAGACTAATCTATTTAAGTTTATATAAATTGTTTAATTTAACTCGGCCATACACGGTGTTAAGCCTTGGTTTCCTGTTTAGGCTTCCGGTCGAAAAACGGATTCTTGGAGGATGCACTTACAGGAATTGCCATAACCATTTTGCAGTCTTTCAGCCAGTTCAGGCGTTGTGCTGCCAGTCCGGCAGAGAACATGACACGTGTATCTACGCGCATATCGGCGGCTGTGGCACAAGCGGAACCAATAGCGATACCTACATCAATACTATTTATTGCGCAAGGGACTCCTTCCATACGCCCGGCACAGGTTGTAAATCCACAATGGCCACAATTCAAGCCCTGCGCTTGCTCGCGCGTTCCTATTAATATAACACATTCGGCATTTAAGATGTTGTCAGCGTCACGAAGGAAAAATTTCATTCCGTGCTCTTCAACCATAGCAACCATTGTATCGGATAGTTGTTTAATCTCTTCATCAGTGATTAAGGCCACTTCAATAATATCAATTCCCTTTCCCTTCGGAGCAGTACGTGCAGCTGTCATCATCTGACGGGCAACCTGCAATATATGCTCGTGACGGGCATCTCTTTCGTTTAGTATCATAACTTTTCTCGAATTAATTAGTGAGGCAAAGATAACGTTTTTCAAGAAAATAGTACCTTTGCCGGAAAGAAAGAATTAAAAACGCCATGTTACATATCAATAATGCCTGTATCGCTTTTGGAACAGAAGTCCTTTTTTCCGGTTTTGAAATGAAATTGGAGAAGGGCGAGACAGCCTGTATCGTAGGACAATCCGGTTGTGGAAAGACTTCCTTACTAAACGCCGTAATGGGCTTTGTGCCATTATATGAGGGGACTATTAAAGTAGGCGGGACGTTACTGGATAAATCAACCATTGATCTTGTCCGCCGCCAGATTGCATGGATTCCCCAAGAACTGGCGTTACCTTTCGAATGGGTAAAAGAAATGGTATCTTTGCCATTCGAGCTGAAAGTAAACCGTTCCGTTCCTTTTTCGGAAGAAAGGCTTTTTATGTGTTTTGACGAGTTGGGGTTGGAGCATGAATTATACTTTAAAAGAGTAAATGAGGTTTCGGGCGGACAGCGCCAGCGCATTATGTTAGCTGTGGCCGCATTGCTCAATAAGCCGTTGATTGTAATTGATGAACCGACATCGGCATTAGATACCGGATCGACAGACAAAGTACTGGCTTTTTTCCGACGGCAGGCAGAAAAAGGGGCAGCTGTTTTGGCGGTATCGCATGATAAGGACTTTGCTTCGGGATGCCATTATTTAATAGAATTATAAACGAAATCTGTTAGGACGATATAAAACGAAACTTGTTGTGGGAACCATTGATATATCATATTATAATCTTTTTGTTGGCTTGCTGCTGCTTGCCATTCCCTTTTTCTATCTATGGAAATTTAAGACGGGATTGTTGAAACCTGCTGTGATAGGCACACTCCGAATGATTATTCAATTATTTTTTATCGGCATTTATCTAAAATATCTCTTTTTATGGAATAACCCCTGGATTAATTTTCTTTGGGTCATTGTTATGATATTCGTTGCGGGACAAACAGCATTGGTACGGACCGGACTGAAACGACGCATCTTACTGATTCCCATTACTGTGGGATTCTTGTGCAGTGTAATATTGGTCGGATTATATTTTATAGGTATTGTGCTTCAACTGGATAATATTTTTAGCGCCCAGTACTTTATTCCGATCTTCGGAATCCTAATGGGAAATATGCTATCGAGCAATGTGATTGCTTTGAATACATATTATAGTGGCCTGAAACGTGAGCAACAACTATACCGATATTTATTGGGAAATGGAGCTACGCGACAAGAAGCGCAGGCACCATTTATCAAACAAGCTATTATCAAATCCTTCAGCCCGTTGATTGCCAATATTGCCGTAATGGGACTAGTAGCCCTTCCGGGAACAATGATAGGACAGATTTTGGGAGGAAGCAGTCCGAATGTGGCTATCAAATATCAGATGATGATTATGGTGATCACATTCACTGCATCCATGTTGTCGCTGATGATAACCATTTCGTTAGCTTCGCGAAGGTCATTTGATGCATACGGAAAGCTCTTGGAGGTATCAAAAGAAGCTAAGAAATGACAATAATCGATCGTATATTTCAGGAAGTTGCCGGAATATCTATTCCACATTTCTTCATTACAGTGGAGTTTTCGGCAATGGGCTGCGAAATGCCGGAACGTATTGAAGCCTTTCTATGGGAAAAATATGAAATAATTCTTCGAGGCGCAAACGGTCGTAAGTTCGTTTATCACAAAGGAGAATGGCGGTTGATCTTTACATTTTTCCCCACAGATAGAGTCGTGGACGAGCGATATGCTTTGAAGAATAAAGTTCTATTCCGCCATGTATAATAACTTAATCTGCCCCTACATATTAAATAATATAATAATAAATGATCCAATTAATTATATTTTTTAATATATTTGCCAATGTCTTTAAAGAATAGTACAATAACTGTTTAATTTTGAAAACGATGAAAACACATCTGATTGCTATTTTTTGTTTGGTATCTATTTCTTTAATGGGGCAAAAAACTTATGCTCCTGCATGGGAGTCCTTAGATACAAGACCTGTCCCTTCCTGGTTTGAGAATGCAAAGTTTGGGATTTTTATCCACTGGGGCTTGTATTCGGTACCAATGTGGTCGCCCAAGGGCACTTATTCGGAATGGTATAAATACTGGTTGGACCGGAAGACTCTACTTGGAAATGGAGATTTTACCGGGACAGAAGTTTATGACTACCATAAGAAAATGTACGGTGAGGATTTCACTTATGCTGATTTTACTCCTATGTTTAAAGCCATGAGTTATGATGCTAACGAATGGGCGGACCTTTTTAAGCGTGCCGGCGCTAAATATATAGTGCTTACGACTAAACATCATGAAGGATTTGCGTTATGGCCGAGTAAAGAAGCTTCCAAATCATACGGAAGACCCTGGAATAGTATGGAAATCGGCGCGCATCGTGATTTGGTTGGAGAATATGTAAATGCTTTGCGTAAGACCGATTTGAAAGTAGGATGTTATTTTTCATTGCGGGAGTGGGATAATCCGTTATACAATCGTGAGACAATGGATTTATTCTATGAACGCCACTTTTTCCCACAATTAAAAGACCTGGTCAATAATTATAAACCGGATCTGATTTGGGCAGACGGTCCCGATTCTATGAATGATAAGATATGGCAGGTAGAACGTACATTATCCTGGCTTTATTCAGAATCTCCGGTGAAAGATAGTATTGTGGTAAATGATCGTTGGGCTAATAATACCGGGCGCAAACATGGGGATTATTATACCCGAGAATATAGCAATACAAATAGTACATATAATAAGCCTTGGGAGGAGTGTCGTGGCATAGGTTTCTCATTTGGTTTTAATCAGAATGAAGATCTGGAAGACTACACATTACCACAAGCCTTGGTGCTGACTTTGGTTAATGTGGTTAGTCAAGGTGGAAATTTACTGTTAGGTATTGGCCCTAATGCAAACGGAAAAATTCCTCCTATAATGCAAGAACGGTTATTGCAAATTGGTGATTGGCTACGTGTGAATGGTGAAGCTATATACGGTACACGTATGTGGAAGCAATCTTTCCAATGGTCAAAAGGCAATAGAGAATGGAAACCCAAAGGCAAACATTATGTCAGTGGAAATGAGATTCTCAAACAAACCATTCATCCCGAACCTGGATATGCCGTGAAAGAGGTGTTTTTTACAAAAAAAGGAAATGACGTATATGCCATTTTGCCTCAATATCCCAAACCTACCGTTATTTTGAAAGGAATAAAAGTAACGAATAAAACTAGAATCTCCATGTTGGGATTAGACAAAAAGATTGTTTGGAAACAGAAAGGAGAGGATATTGTAATCACAGTGCCTTCTCTATATTATGATGAAATGCCATGCAATTATGCATGGACCCTTAAACTAGAAAATGTAATTTAGCATAAAGCATATTTATAAGCAATAACCAATAAATAAAAAAATGACATAACCTCTTTGGGTTATGTCATTTTTTTATTTTCTTTTATTACCAAGTTCTACTGAGACTTGGTATTGTCGTCTTTAAAGAATTTATTAGTTATATAATATCTACTACAAACATATTAACCTGCTGCAAATATATGTATAAATTTAGAATAAACCATTTATTTAATAAAATATTTTATTAAAATATTCGTTTTATCATTGATGAAAGGTTTCTAATCCAATATTCAGCCATATTTTACTTCTAAAATAAGTCCTTTTGTTGCTTTTCGCTCTCAAATATTTTACAGACTTCTCTATTATGCAAAATAAGTCTCAGTAGAACTTGGTAAATCTACTGCAATTCATTTAGACTTAATACTAAATATTTTTAGAAAACTACCGGGAGATATTTTTAATATAAACTCTAAAACAAAACGCCTATGGGAGAATAACTATTGTGAAAAGAAATTTTGGAAAATAATTTCAAATCAAACTTTATTTTTAATACTTATAACATGAAAAAAAAATATTCTTTATTTACTCTTCTTGTTGGTACATGCCTATGTTCGCTATCTGCATACGCAGTGCCAACTGATATAGCAACTCCTATAACTCAGGAGATAAATCAAAAATCTAAAAAGCAAATCAAGGGTACGGTTCTTGATGAAAATGAAGAACCTGTTATTGGCGCTACGGTCGTTGTTATAGGCGTAGCAGGAGGTGGAATAACAGATATGGACGGAAAATTCACATTGAGTGCTTTTCCGAATCAGGAGTTGGAAGTTTCATATTTGGGTTATCAGAATGCCCGTATTAAGGTGACTGATAAAAGTACGTATGTGATTCGTATGAAACCGAAAATTGATGAGTTGGAGGAGGTCACCGTTGTGGCTTTTGCAAAACAGAAAAAGGAGAGTGTAATTGCTTCTGTTTCAACTATCAAACCTGCAGAATTGAAAGTCCCCTCCAGTAACCTTACTACCGCACTGGCAGGGCGTATGTCGGGAATCATATCTTACCAAACTAGCGGTGAGCCGGGTAAAGACAATGCTCAGTTCTTTGTACGTGGTGTCACTACCTTCGAGGGTGAGACCCGTGCCAATCCTTTAATTCTCATTGATGGGATTGAAATGGGTACGGACGACCTGGCAAGACTTCAAACAGATGATATTGCAAGTTTTTCTGTCATGAAAGATGCTACTGCTGCCGCATTATATGGTTCGCGAGGTGCTAATGGGGTTATCTTGGTTAGCACAAAACAAGGTTCCGAAGGAAAAGCTAAAGTTTCTATTCGTTATGAACTGGCAATGTCACGTCCTACCAGAACTGTTGATTTGGCAGATCCTATCACTTATATGAAGTTGCATAATGAAGCAGTTCGTACACGTGATCCGTTAGGGGCCTTGCCTTATTCTGAAGAAAAGATTGCATCTACGGCAGCAGGATTAAATCCACAGGTGTATCCGGCTATTGACTGGAAAGAAATGCTGTTTAAAGATCAGGCAATCAATCATCGTTTTAATTTCAATATCAGTGGCGGAGGTAAAGTAGCCCGTTATTATTTATCAGGAAGTTATAGTAAAGATAGTGGTTTATTGCAAGTCAATGGGAAAAATAGTTTTAATAACAATATATCGTTGCAAAGAATGATAATGCGAGCTACGGTTAATATCAATATGACAAAAAGTACAGAAGTTGTAGTGCGTATGTATGGTACTTTTGATGATTATACCGGACCACTAAAAGATGGTAGTAAATTCTATGAAATGGTAATGAACACTAATCCGGTCATGTTCCAACCCGTATATCAGCCGGACGAGAGATATAAGAATGCACCCAATATCTTATTCGGTAATGCGGGAACCAATGCGGACTATACAAATCCTTATGCCGAGTTGGTGAAGGGGTATAAAGATTATTCAGCCACTACCATAGTAGCTCAGGTAGAGTTGAAGCAGAATTTGGAGTTTATTACTAAAGGGCTGAATGCACGCGTATTAGCAAACACAAATCGTTATTCATATTTTGATGTAAGTAGACAGTATGTGCCATTCTTCTATCGTCTGGACTCATACGACAAGTTTACAAACACATATCAACTTAGTGCTTTGAATGAAGATAAAGGTTCGGAAGCGCTTCAATACACAGAAGGTCCCAAGACAATCAATACTTCTTATTATTTGGAAGCGGCCGTAGATTATAACCGTGTTTTTAATGAAAAACATACGGTAACAGGATTACTTGTAGGAACGATGCGTGAATATAAAGAAGCCAATGCAGGCTCTTTACTACTTTCGTTGCCTCACCGGAATATAGGTCTTGCCGGACGTGCCACTTATTCGTATGACAGTCGTTATTTTGGAGAATTAAACTTTGGTTATAATGGTTCCGAGAGGTTTGCCAAAAAGAACAGATGGGGATTCTTCCCTTCAATAGGCGCCGGCTATATTATTTCAAACGAACATTTCTATCCGGAAAGTTGGAAGAAAGTGATGAACAAGTTGAAACTGAAAGCAACTTATGGTTTGGTAGGTAATGACGCTATTGGAAATACCAAAGACCGTTTCTTCTATCTGTCAAACGTGAACGTGGCAGATGCTGGTAAAAACATTGCTTTTGGTACTGATTTGAGTTATTCGCATCCTGGCGGTGGTGTTTCGTTTGTCCGCTATCCCAATGAAGATATCTCATGGGAAACAGCATATAAAACAGATTTCGGCGTTGAGATAGGTTTGTTTGACAAAGTAGAGATTATAGCTGATTATTTTAGTGAACGTCGTAAAAATATCTTAATGACGCGTGCGCACGTCCCTTCTTTTATTGGTTTGCAAACAAATCCTTCAGCCAATGTCGGTGAAGCAAAAAGTCATGGTTTTGAAGCCTCTGTTGATTACAACCACTCTTTTTCTAATGGTATGTGGTTAATGGTACGTGGCAATTTTACTTATGCAACCAGTGAATATTCGAAATATGAAGAACCGGATTATTCTGATGCTCCATGGCGTAGGCGCGAAGGAAATAGCTTGGCACAGACATGGGGATATGTTGCTGAACGATTGTTTGTCGATGAAGCAGATGTTGCAAATTCGCCCGTACAGAGTTTTGATAATCAGAAAGCAATGGCAGGTGATATTAAGTATAAAGATATTAATGGAGATGGTCAGATTACAGAAACGGATATGGTTCCCATTGGATACCCGACTTCTCCTGAAATCATATATGGCTTTGGTTTTTCTGCCGGTTACAAAGGTTTTGATCTCTCATGCTTCTTCCAAGGCTCGGCACGTTCTTCATTCTGGATTGATCCGGAAAACACAGCTCCTTTTATTGGCAACCAAAGAACCTTATTGAAGGCTTATGCTGACGATCATTGGTCCGAAGAAAATCGTAACTTGTATGCTTTATGGCCTCGTTTGTCTGCAACAAAAAGAACGAACAACTATCAGAAGAGTACGTGGTTCATGAGAGACGGTTCGTTTTTACGGTTAAAATCAGTAGAAATGGGGTATACTATTCCGGAAAAGATAACAAAGAAAGCTCATATAAGTATGCTCAGATTCTATTTGAGTGGTACCAATCTGTTAACATTCAGCAAATTCAAACTTTGGGATGTTGAAATGGGAGGCAAAGGCTTGGGATATCCTGTTCAAATGGTTATTAATGCAGGTGTTCAATTAAACTTTTAGTTAATCCTTAAACTTGAAAAAGATGAAATTTAATACAATAAAAAGGACAACAAAGAATGTAATTATCGTCTTAATGGCGGGATTATTCGTTTCTTCATGCAGTGATTATCTGGATGTTGTGCCCGATAATGTTCCGACGCTCGATCATGCTTTTGCTAATCGGCACGCTTGCGAAGGATACCTGTTCACGTGTTACAGTTATTTGCCCGCAATGGGAGACTTTATTGAGACTCCTGACTTTCAGGGGGCGGATGAGTTTTATTTTGGTGAAATGACCACAGTAAAAAATGGGTTAGATCGCAAAATGTGGGGACTGACATTCGGACTTCAGAATAAAACGAATCCGATAGGCAATACTTGGGATGGCCAATACGAAGAACAATCCAACCAATTTGGTAAAGTCTGGTTCGGGCAACCTCTTTACAAGGCAATTCGCGACTGTAATATTTTCCTGGAAAATGTAAACCGTCCTTATGACCTGGAAGAATACGAACGCAAACGTTGGGTGGCGGAAGTGAAATTCTTGAAAGCATTTTATCATTTCTACCTGATGCGTATGTATGGTCCGATCGTTTTGATAAAGGAGAACCAGCCGGTTTCCGATACTCCGGAGCAAATGGCACAGTATCGTACTCCGTTTGACGAATGTGTGCAATATGTCAGTAACTTGTTGGACGAAGCCATTGTAGATCTTCCAGAGAAGATACAAGACCGAAGTAATGAAATGGGGCGTGCAACGAAAGCGATTGCTTTGAGTGTAAAGGCGCAATTGTTGACAATGGCAGCAAGTCCTTTATTCAATGGTAATCCGGATTATGCCAATGTGGTGGATAACAGAAATGTACATCTGTTTAGTATTGAAAAAGATGATAACAAATGGAAACTGGCAGCCGATGCGTGTAAAGCCGCGATTGATGCAATCGAAGCAGCTGACGGAGGTTTACTTTTTCCCGAAGATGTTCCTATGATTCCCGAACTGGTAGGTGTAGAGGTTGATACTTTAAAACAAGAGTATTATCTCCGTGCTATAATGATCTCCAAATGGAATAAGGAAACTGTATGGGGATCTGTGAAGAATCATTTTGTTGACCGAGTACAAAGATATACTAGTTGTAAGGTTTCTGCGAAAGAAGCCTCACAAGTGTGGGTATCGCAATTGTTTTCCCCTACATTTGATGTAGTGGAAGCTTATTACACCAAGAATGGCGTACCTATGGAAGAAGACCGTGAATTTGACTATCAACATCGTTATGAACCCCGTCTGGCTACTTCAGAATATAAATGGTATATCCGGGAAGGCGAATATACCGCCGGCTTGCATTTCGACCGTGAACTTCGTTTTTATGCCTCTATCGGTTTCAACAGAGCTATCTGGTGGGGAAACGGAAAATATGACTTTAAGAGAAAAGATTATAACAACAAGGATGAAGTACGTTATATTAGAGCTTATGCAGGTAATGCAAGTACAGAGATAGCTGGAAAATCAGGAGAGTCGTACAGTTTTACAGGATATTGGGCAAAGAAACTGCATAGCCCGTTAATGGATACTTCAACAGGAGGTTCCGGTACATGGGGAGGTGACGGAAGGATTCCGTTCCCGATAATCCGAGTGGCCGATTTATATTTGTTGTATGCAGAAACATTGAACGAATCTGCATCCACCCCACCGGATGATGCATACAAATACTTGGATTTAGTGCGCAAACGTGCCGGATTGAAAGGAGTTAAGGAAGCTTGGCAAAAATATTCCATTTACCCGGATAAGCCGTTGAGTAAAGAGGGTCTTCGTGAGATTATTCATCGTGAGCGTCGTATTGAGCTGGCTATGGAAGGCGCTCGCACCTGGGATTTACGCAGGTGGAAGGAAGCGGAGAATGAATTGAACAAAGATGTTCGCACTTGGAACATAGACGGAGCAGATAAAGAGGATTATTATAATGTAATATCAATAGATCGTCGCAGCTTCACCCGCAAAGAATATCTTTGGCCTATTAAGGAGTATAACTTGACGGTTAACAAGAATCTGGTACAAAATTATGGCTGGTAATTTAAAAAGAAGAATTATGAAAAAGATCGTTGGCATCATAAATATGTTATGCATTGCTATATTACTATATAGTTGTGCAGAAGAAAGTGTCGGGCAAACCCCGGTAGATAATATGCCTCCCCAAAATGTGACCGGGGTACAAGTGCAAAATACCCCGGGAGGAGCCTTGTTGACTTATACACTTCCGGATGATGAAGATTTGCTATATGTGAAAGCGACATTTATTTTAAATAACGGGCAAAGGTCGGAAGTAAAATCTTCGGTATATACTAATATACTTGAATTACAAGGGTTTGGAGACACGAATGAACGTCTTGTGACTTTGGTATCGGTAGATAGAAGCCAGAATGAATCGGAACCGCTGGAAGTGAAAGTGCAACCATTGGAAGCACCCATTTTTGGCGTACAGAAAGAATTGAAACTGGAAGCTGCTTTCGGAGGCATTAATGTAACTTACAATAATCCGACAGAATCGAATATTGTGATTAATATTGATGTCATGAACGAGAAGAACGAGTATGTCTCTTTAGAGAAAATCTATACCAAAGCCAAAAATGGTGTCCGCAAGATTCGTGGCATGGCAGCGGAAGATACGAAGTTGAGATATTACGTCTCGGACCGTTGGGATAACATAACGGACAAACAGGACATCACCTTGACGCCAATGTTTGAGGAAAGAGTCCCGGCTAAATCAATAGAACCAATGCAAAGTCATAGTGCGCCCGTTGACTGGGGGTGGACATTGAATCGTCTATTCGATGATAATACTACCACCGGATATCAGTCGAAAGCTGATGGATATTGGCCTGCTTATTTTACGTTTAACGTGAAACAAGGTCCGGTAAAACTAAGCCGTATCAGGATACAGCAACGTAAGGATTATGAATATACGCATGGAAACTTGAAACGTTTCAGATTGTTGGGTAGAAATGATTATCCGTTGGCAGGTGCCCAAATTGATAATGAAAGCAATCCGGAAGAATATCTCAAATGGGAACCGGTGGGAGAATTTGAATCAATAAAACCTTCAAATTCATCGGTAACTACAAATGAAGATCTGGAATATGCAAGACAAGGCGAGGACTTTGATATTGATGTAAATATGCCGGCATATAAATATTATCGTGTTGAAGTGCTCGAAACCTGGAGTGGCGGATTATTCATGTGCTTCATGGAGTTCCAGATGTGGGGCAGACCGGAAGGCTTTGAATTTCCTAAATAAGAAATGACTAAATTAAAGAAAAATGAAAATGAAGAATAATTATAATTATCTATGGATTGTGCTAATATCCTTTCTTGTTTCTTGCTCTGATATGAATGATTTGCATCAGCCTTATTTGGATCAGGGAGAACATATTTATGCAGCAAAAGTGGATGCGGTGGTGGTTCGCCCCGGAAATGAACGCATTCAGTTGGACCTGTTCTATACAGCACAACGTATTAAAGAGTGTGTTATTTATTGGAATGTTCGTCAGAATTCTCTGGTAAAAGAGCTGCCGGCTTCCGGTGTTAATGGTGTTCCGGTATTGCTGGAAGATATGCCTGAAGGCACTTATTCTTTTGAGATTGTAACCAAGGACTTGTATGGCAATGAATCATTAGTGGTAGAAGCCAGTGGAAAATCTTACGGAAACAGTTATAAATCCGGTCTAATTAACGCCCGTTATTCGTCCATAACCAAATCAGGTGAGCAAACGATTATTACATGGAGAAATGTAGAGTTTGCAACTGAAATCGAATTTACTTATGAGACGGCGACTGAAGGAGAAAAGACGATAATGATTCCGGTAACAATTGACGGTAAGACAATACTTACAGACAATAAACCCGGAGGAGCATTTCATTATGTGACTTGGTATCGGCCCACCGAGTATGCAATAGATGATTTCAAATGCAATAATGTTGTCACAGGAGTTCTACCGGAATAAAAAGACTGTTCTCACGGAAAGAAGAAATTCCTCTTGATGATTTTGGGTAGTTGGAGGAATTTCTATCTTTCCTCATACAAGTTATTTGGTTCTTCTTCAAATTTGACGGTAAAATTAATTAGGAAAATAATAATTTGATAATCGATAGCATTCAACATTCTCCTCCTTCGGGAAGGAGGAGTACCCGTAGGGGGAGGTGGTAGGTGAATGCGTAAGTCGTTTATTATCAGCATTGTGTATCCACCTACCACCCTGGCTTTCAGCCACCCCTCCTTCGGGGAGGTTGTGTAAAAAGTAAGAATCAAGTGTTCTTTGACATAT
>CAUHML010000062.1 GCA_959606905.1 uncultured Bacteroides sp.
ATTTCTATGCAGACGATGAAATGATTATTACCATTTCTCATATGGGATATATCAAGCGTACGCCGTTAAGCGAATTCCGTGCCCAAAACCGCGGTGGGGTAGGTTCTAAGGGAACAGAGACACGCGATGAGGACTTTGTAGAACATATATATCCTGCAACAATGCACAATACCATGATGTTCTTCACTCAAAAAGGTAAGTGCTATTGGCTGAAAGTATATGAGATACCCGAAGGAACCAAAAATTCTAAGGGACGCGCCATTCAGAACCTGTTGAATATAGACTCTGATGACGCCGTAAATGCATACCTGCGCGTGAAGAACCTGAACGATCAGGATTTCATTAACAGTCATTATGTACTGTTCTGCACAAAGAATGGCGTCATTAAGAAAACATTGCTCGAACAATATTCCCGTCCTCGCCAAAATGGTGTCAATGCCATTACAATCCGCGAAGATGACCGCGTAATTGAAGTGCGCATGACTAACGGTGACAATGAGATTATCATTGCCAATCGTAACGGACGTGCCATCCGTTTCCACGAAAGTGCCGTACGCGTAATGGGACGTACAGCTACCGGTGTACGCGGCATGACGCTTGATGAAGACGGACAAGACGAAGTTGTCGGAATGATTTGTATCAAAGACCCTGAAACTGAGACAATCATGGTTGTGTCAGAACAAGGATATGGTAAGCGTTCCGATATTGAGGATTATCGTAAGACGAACCGTGGCGGTAAAGGTGTAAAAACTATGAATATCACCGATAAAACCGGTAAACTGGTAACAATCAAGTCTGTAACAGATGAGAATGATTTAATGATTATAAATAAATCAGGTATCACCATCCGTCTGAAAGTAGCAGATGTTCGTATAATGGGACGTGCTACGCAGGGAGTACGACTGATTAATCTTGAAAAACGTAATGATGAAATTGGCTCCGTATGTAAAGTTACCTCGGAAACCGAAGAGGATATCATTGCAGAAGAGGATAGCGATGCATCAGAAAAAACTCAGAACGATATAGTAAACAATGAAAATGAAGAATAGACACAATATTAATTTAAAATTTTCTACAATCATGAAAAGAGTATTATTTTCAATGGTTTTACTACTTGCGGCAGGCTTTACCTTCGCTCAGGAAAAGAGCGTGAAAGAGGCAAAAAGCATCGCTAACGACGTAAAACCGGATTTTGCACAAGCAGAGAAGCTCATCAATGAAGCTCTGAACAATGCTGAAACCAAAGACAACGCCGAAACATGGGATGTAGCCGGCTTTATTCAAAAGAGAATCAATGAAAAGGAAATGGAGAATGCTTATTTAAGAAAGCCTTATGATACTCTTAAAGTGTATAACAGCGCACTGAATATGTGCAAATACTACTTTAAATGCGATGAACTTGCACAGATTCCTAACGAAAAAGGTAAAATCAAAAATAAGTTCAGAAGATCGAACAGTGCTGCTATATTAGCTGCGCGTCCCAACCTGATTAACGGTGGTATCCAGTTCTTTAATTTAGATAAGAATAAAGAGGCTTTGGATTTCTTCGCAACTTATGTAGACATTGCCATCAATCCTATGTTTGAAAAGGAGAATCTGCTTCAAACAGATACTGTATTGCCCCAAATTGCTTATTATGCAAGCTTAGCTGCAGCCAAAATGGAAGATTATCCAAGCGTGTTGAAATATGCACCTTATGCAAAGGAGGACAAAGAAGTGGGTAAATATGCCATGGAATTTATTTCTACAGCATTGAAAGCTCAAGGTGATACTGTCAAGTGGATCGCTTCCTTAAAAGATGGTATTCAAAAGTATCCTGAACATTCATTCTTCTTTGGACATCTGATTGATTATTATAGCAATAATAATAAGTTTGACGAAGCAATGCAGTTTGCAGATGATATGTTGGCTAAAGATCCTAATAACACATTCTATTTGTACGTAAAAGGATACCTTTATCATAACATGAAAGATTATGAAAAAGCCATTGAATTCTACAACAAAACCATTGAAGTAGATCCTAACTATGCAGAAGCATATTCCAACTTGGGCTTAATCTATTGCCTGCAAGCTCAGGATTTCTCTGAAAAAGCTACTACTGATGTCAATAATCCAAAATACAAAGAAGACCAAGCTACACTGAAAGTTTTCTATGAAAAGGCAAGACCTAATTATGAAAAAGCAAGAGAACTGAAACCTGAACAGAAAGATTTGTGGCTAAATGGATTATACAGAGTTTATTATAACTTACAAATGGGTCCTGAATTTGATGAAATAGAAAAATTGATGCAATAATTGAATTGCTACTATACCAAAGATAGCTTGAATATGTAAGCTATCTTTGGTATAATTTTCTTCCAAATTAGAGAAGGATAAAGGTTTATTTTAGTTTATGGTGTCATATATTAAACATAATATTGATATTACATCACAAACATAGGAAATGGGACATGTAATAGTATAACCATGAAAAGATAAAAAATAAGTGGACTCCACTAAAACTAATTCAGCATTTAGCGGTAGCCCACGTCCTTACCTAGACAGATTAAAATTATCATTTCAATTAGGCCGCCCATAGATAACCAGCAATGGTGTATCAGAATGGAAAATCATTTTTCTGGCAATTCCTGGATTAAACAAACGAGAAAATATATTTCGCTTATATGATGTCAATGTAATAATATCTATGTGATTAGTTTTAATATATTCATCCAAGCTATTAAGGAAGTCATCATTCTTCACTACATCATAATGAATTTCCAATTGCGGATACTGTTTTTGGAAATACTCTTTAATGCCACCCAACTTTATCTCATTCCAAGTGTCTCTTACATCAGCTAAGTGTATTAAAGAAACTGAGAAACAAAATGGCTTTAAACTATTGATTAATGAATCAAAAGCTATCAAGTCGCGCTGGTCAAAATTCGTAATAAATGCAATACGTTTTACAGCGTTAAATTCTTTGAACGGTGTATTCTCCGGAATGGCTAAAACCGGTACGCGACTACGCTCGATAACTTCAGCGGTTACACTACCAATCAAATCAATATCTTTCTGATTCTTACCACGCGTTCCCATGATGATAATTCTCGGACGATTTTCTTTAGAATAGCGTAAAATCTCTTCTTCTGGAATGCCTTCTCTCAATACGCAAGTGTATTTTATATCAGGAAACTCTCCGGATGTAACTTTAGCTTTTACTTTATCGGACAAAGCATTCAAATCCGAGTGTACTTTCTGCAATATATTCCGGACATTCTCTTCATCACTCAACTGATAGTTAAAAACATCACCGTATGGCAATGAAGTCGCATAGATAGGTGTAAAATATACATGAAGCAAAACTACTTCAGCATCTATGTTTTTTGCAAAATTAAAACCGAACTCACATGCTTTCAATGAATAACTTGAAAAATCGACAGGAATCAAGACCTTATTACTGCCTTTCTCTATTTGGGGCATCTTCTCTCCCACTACTTCTTCGGACAACCATGCCGAACTTTCCGTAATTTTCAAAGCATGCGGTAAGTCGCTTTCTTTTATACGAACACGCACACCGGAAGATACAACCGGCTGTATTTGATTTACATTATGGATGTAAGTCTCAATACCTTCATTTTCGAGAACATTCTTTAGTATTTGTGCCTTAGCATACGTAAGAATCGCTAATGTTACTAATTTATCTTCCATAAGTCGTCTATTATATTTATTTACAAAACAAACAAGAAATCCCAATTGTTTCTCAGCAATTGGGATCCTTCTTTACTTTCTTTTCTTAAGCCTGAACAGGTTCAGCAGTTTCACCTGCCATTTCATCTAAAATTTTTAAAGCCCGATCAAGAACGGTAGTATCATCAATCATTACTAAACCGCCATCCGGACCGGGTTCTAAGTGAATTCCAACACTTTTACCCTCCTTAAAGTTATGACCGCCAAAGAAATTTCTTACAGTGTCAACATTAAGTCCAAGTTCATCGGCTATTCTATGCATACTACCACTAGGTAATGAGTCTTTAATCTTACGGAGTTCATTAAATGTTATCGTTCTCATATTCATAAATTTAATGGTTAATACTTTGTTATTTCTTTATCACGCTATAAACTTAAGGAAAAAAAAAGATAAAACAAACTATTTATCTGTATTTTTCCATTATATGTTTAACATTCTCATAAATACAAAAAGAACCCGTATGAAGTAAAAGGAAATAGTTTCCTTTATTTCATACGGGCTTCTATATTTAGCAATGGATACTCTTAAATCACTTCTATCGCAGAAGCAGGAATCCACCCTACCTTACCATCTTCCAAGCGAATCTCTTTCCATTCGCGCATGGAATTATCTTTAATTTCAATTTTATGCCCTTCATGCAGAACGAATAAACCAGTACCACTTTCACTGGGAGTACTCCGTACTGTAACACTGGGAGACAAGACTATTGCATCATTCCTATCCAGTAATTCACTTTTCTGCTCCGAAGCAAAAATATTACTTAGTACAGTAAATACCAAAAATAGAATTCCCGCTATAAACCCGCTTTTTTTCCAGATAATCTGTTTGGAAAAAAAGAATAGGGAAAACGAGATAAGCAAAAGAATAAAAAACACAATACCTAATTTAGCCCAAGCATCTACACTTAAACAATTTGTCAACGACTTAATCCAAGCTACAAAAAATATATCAGGTACAGAAACTACCTTATCTATCGTCTTGGAACGTGCTATTTCCAAATTAGCGCGAATATCTGCATTACCCGGTTGCAATAACAAAGCGCGTTCATAATTTAAAATTGCCTTTGCTATATCGTCTGCTTTATAATAGCTATTACCCAAATTATAATAAACTTCAGCAGCTTCACCTTTTTTTAATAAGCTCTCATATATTTGAATGGCAGAAGCATAATCATTACGCATATATGCACTGTCACCTTGTGCTTTCGTAACATTGTCAACTGATTTAGTTGCAGAAAATTCCGTATGCGAACCTATAGACACAGAATCTTTGGCAGAAGCCGAAGTATCTGCCGTTCCTTGCGCCCACACAGCTAATCCTATCAGTAGACCAAATGCTAAGGATATTACTTTCTTCATCATTATACCTCCCAATTTAATGTTTTATAGAGTTTTCCATTTTACTGATAACTTCCAAAGAATCTGAATAAACTTTATCCATAGCCTGATTATCATCTCCGGGAGCAAAACGGGCAAACTCACAATTGTTCAATGCATCAAGGAAATCTTTTATCAGTGCATCATCAACACCGTAATTGCAAAGCTCTCCCTCAACATTATCTTTAGATAAACGTGAAACCGGAATACTCAATTTATCGCTAATATATCCCCACAATGCTTTCAATACTTCATCGTAAAATGCATCTTTCTTGTTATCTGCCAACAATTTCCCCGCTAACTTCATACGTTTCACAGCAACCTTATTTGCTTTCTTCGTACGCATTTTAGCAACATTGGCATTGGCTGCAATCTGTTTACGATAAACAATGAAGAACAGGACGAATGCAATGCCGGGCACTATGTAAAACAGCCAATAAGCCAAAGAACCGAAGAAGAAATCTCCTTTTTGGGAAAAAGTTACGTTATTCTGCTTGATATAACGTATGTCCTCATTCAAAACTTTCAAATCTTCTTTATTAGTAAAATTGGCAATAGTCTGAGCTGCATTACCACTTCCCTTTTCTACATGGAGTTCGTATTCCTCGGTCGTTAAAGTCTTGTATGTACGAGATTTAATATCGAAATAGCTGAACTTTACAGCAGGAATCTTATATGTTCCCGCATTACGAGGAATGGCAAGATACTCAATCACCTGACTGCCGGAGAGTCCGGAATTTGTCAAACGGAACTTATTATCAACCTTCGGGTCATAGACTTCAAAGTCTTCTGGGAATTTAACTTCCGGAGTAGAGATTAATTTCAGATTACCCGTACCCGAAATAACAAGCCTCACAGTAACAGCATCGTTTGTCTTAACATTCGTACTATTTATAGAAGAAGAAATACTGAATTCTCCCACTCCTCCGGAAAATCCCGAAGGCTTACCATCCGGTAAAGCTTTTACATCAACAACCAATTTAGGGGTCATTAATGTCTTCTTCACTTCTACGTAATTAGAACCTCCATTGAAGAAAGCTTCGAAAGGATCGTCCACATGAGTAACCTTGGCTATAGATGCATCAAAACGTGCCGCATCAATCGTTATTTTTCCCGGTTGTTGCGGAAATAATACAAATTGGCGGTATACGGTCGTCTGATAGTTTCTTCCTTTATAGTGTTCAAGACTCCATTTACGGTCATTAGGCAATTCGACTTCCTGAGAATGAAACCCTTTAAAATCAGGAAGTTTCACGTTGTCAAAACCTCTCAAGTCTACTAAAGTATATATCTTATATGTTAACAAGAGAGCCTCTTGCTCATACAGGTTCGTCTTATTGGCAGTAGCTGTAATAAACAAATCGTTATTCGATACTGACGTTCCTGATGAAGCACGACTTGCAGAGCCACTTTGTCTTCCACTATTTCCGGAAGCCCCTCCATTTGTTCTATCAGCAGGAAGTACTTTTACGTGCACAGAATTGGAAACCATCTGATTGCCCTCTGCCATTATAGTAGCCCCGGGTATAGTAAAACTACCTTCAGCCGTAGCCATCAATATATAAGTAAATGTTATGCTACTTGTAGAGGTTGTCTGCCCATTGATAACTTGCACATTCTTTTGTTGTGAACGACTGGGACCCATCAGTACATCAAAACCTTTTATAGAAGGAGCCCGGAAATCTCTCACTTTCTGTGTGGTCACTGTATATGACAGCCTGAATTGATCACCTACTGCCACAACATCAGGTGCAGATGCAGTAAACGAAACCTTGCTATCTGCAAAAGCACGCAAACTGACTATCATCAGCACCATCCATAAGACAATTATTTTTCTCATATATTATTTCCTGTTATATTTATTACCAATCTTTTTCCAAACGACCACCTTGAATAACCTGCTGTTTCTTTACTTTATCCTGCACATCTTTTTCATCTTGCATCACAGAATTTAAAAGCTGCTCAGCATTCTCTTTAGACATCTCACTGTCCTTTTTCTGTGGTTGCGGCGGTTGTTGTTGGTCTTTATTCTGCTGTTGATCTTTATTTTGGTCCTTTTTATCCTCCTGCTGGTCCTGTTGCTGCTGTTTATTCTGGTCCTGGTTTTGCTGATTCTGCTGCTGGTCTTTCAGCATCTTTTGTGCCAAAGCCAAATTATAACGTGTTTCATCATCTTTCGGGTTATTACGTAATGACTGCTTATATGCTTCTACCGCTTTGCCATAATCTTTCTGTGATTGAAAAATCACCCCCATATTATGATAGATTTGCGCTAAATCATTCTTGTCCTTTTCTATTTTTGTAGCGGCAACATATTGTTCCATAGCCTCTTGCAGTTTATTCTGCTGAGCCAATGTATTCCCCAAATTAAACATTGAGACTGTAGACTGAGGATTCGTCTCCAAAGCTTTACGATAATTTACCTCCGCATCCACATACACGCTATCTTTAAAAAAACGGTTCCCTTTACGGATAAAATCACGTTCGGCTTTCTGAGCCGAAGCTGTAGCTGCCATTAGCAGCAATAAAAAAAAGCTTATATATTTTTTCTGTAACATACGCATCATTTCTTATTGGAAAACAAATGAATATTACGGAACAGAGGATTCTTGCGTTCCAATACCAGCATTTCTGCCAATAAAAGCAACAGAATAATCCATGCCACAGCCTGGAACTGCTCATTAAACTCTGTGTATACCTGTGTTTCCACATCAGCTTTCGCCATTTTATTAATTTCCCGGCTAATCGCCTTTTGAGCACCATTTGTATTATCTACACGCACATAGATACCATTGCCCGCCTTAGCTATCTCCTGACACATCTGTTCGTTCAAACGGGTTACAATCACGTTCCCGTCACGGTCGCGACGATAATCATTTGTCCCTTCTGCCGGGATGGGAGCTCCCTCAGGCATACCTACACCAAGAACATTCACTTGAATACCTTTTTCTGCGGCATCTTTAGCAGCTTCCACTGCACCACCTTCATGATTTTCACCATCGGTAATGACAATCACTGCACGCCCTACCCCCTCTTGCGGAGTAAAACTACGGGAGGCCAAATTAATGGCTGCCCCAATTGCTGTACCTTGTTTGGAAATCAATGAAGGATCTATAGACTCCAAAAACATCTTGGCTGATATATAATCGCTTGTAATAGGAAGCTGTGTAAATGCATCACCCGCAAAAACAATCATACCTACTTTATCATTCTCCATTTTATCCACCAACTGCGCAACAAGTCTCTTTGCCTTCTGCAAACGACTGGGCTGTACGTCTTGTGCCAGCATCGAATTGGAAATATCCAATGCAATCATCACTTCAACTCCCTGACGCTTCACTGTTTCCAGTTTAGAACCAAACTGCGGACGCGCCAACAATACAGAAAACAGACCGATAGCAACAAATACCATCCAAAACTTCACATCCGGACGATACTTGGATACGTCCGGCATCAATTGTGCCATCAGTTCCGGATCACCGAATTTGCGGATATTCTTCCGTCGCCGATAATTGGAATACAAGTAGAAGGCTGCTAACAAGGGCAACAACAGCAACAAGTACAAATATGCAGGTTCTTCAAATCGAAACATTTCTTTATTTATTATTTTTACGATTTACTATTTACTAAACTTGTACAAGATACAATATCCTGAGAAAAAGGATGCGTATACTACGGTATCTTCTTCAATATTGAATTACGTAACAGAACTTCCAACAGCACACATAAGAAAGCTGCCAGAGCAAACCAGCGATACTCTTCCTGGCGCTTGCTGTATTCTTTTACGTTCAGTTTCGTTTTCTCCAGCTTATCTATTTCCTCGTATACCTCTTTCAACTTCGAATTGCTCGTAGCGCGAAAATAATTACCATCCGTTGTTCCGGCAATTTGTGTCAGGGTCTTTTCGTCAATCTCAACCGGCATATTGACATACTGCACAGTTCCACCTACCGGATAAGGATATGGAGCCATACCGTTAGTACCTACACCGATAGTATAAACACGGATACCGAAACTTTTAGCTATCTCGGCAGCCGTCAACGGAGAAATATCTCCTCTATTATTCGTGCCGTCTGTTAAAAGAATAATCACTTTCGATTTGGCTTTGCTGTCTTTCAGCCGGGTAACCGCATTGGCAATACCCATACCCACTGCCGTGCCATCCTCAATAAGACCACATTTTACGTCCTTTATCAAATTCAAAAGCACGGCGTGATCTACCGTCAACGGACATTGCGTAAAACTTTCTCCGGCGAATAGCGTGATGCCGACATTGTCATTCGGACGACCATTGATAAACTCTGCCGCCACATCCTTGGCCGCTTCCAGGCGATTCGGCTTCAAATCTTCAGCCAACATACTGGTGGAAACGTCTATGGCAAGCATTATATCAATACCCTCTATTTCACTATTCTGCCAGCTATCAGTAGTTTGCGGCCTGGCTAAAACGATAATAATCAAAGCTAAAGCTATTATCCTCAATGCAAATGGTGCATGCAGCAAGTAATTCTTATAGCTCTTAGGAGCATGCGCATATACACGAGCGTCTGAAATTTGAAGCGTGGCTTCACTATTCTTCCGCCTCATGATATACCATACTATATAAGGTATAAGCAACAGCAGCAAAAATAAATATTCAATATTGGCAAAAACCATGATATTTACAATTTTACAAATTATGATTTATGATTGAAGCGTATCTCCCTGCTTTTACTTTCAGGCAAAATAGTTATACAGCTCCAAACCTATATATATCAGTGAACCGGCAAGTGCTGCCGTTAAAGCAACGATACCTGCACCAAGCAGTATCTTGGTACGCAAGGAACGTTTTTCAATGATAGTAATTTCAGTAGGCTGCGGCTTGGCATTTTCATCTTCTTTTTCCTTTGTTTCATTGATAAAGTCAATCGCATTAATCAAATTTGCATCATTCTCATTCATCAGTGGATTATGTTTGGCAAACTTCACTAAATCCGCGGTTTGGAACAGGATACGCAAATCCGATATTGCATTTTTATCATTCATTTCCAATAGTTTATCAATGATTTCAGAGGAAGTCATTTCCAATGCATTGAAACCGAAACGGTCTTTTATATAAGTACGAATAGCATCTGTTAATTCTGTATAATACTCCTTCGATTGTCCTTTCTGCCATACTTTCTCACCTTTGATGCGTTCTATTTCCTGCATAGCCAACTGATGCGGCGGCAGTTTCGGTTCTACCTTCACCTTACGAATTATCGGTTTGTTATCGCGAATACGTTTCACAAGATAGATAAGCAGCAACAGGAACGGCACAAACAATACAGCACAAGCGATAGACATATACCAGTCTTCCCATGCAAAAGGTGCTTTCATTACAGGTTTAGGACCAAAAAACTGATCGGGATGCAACGTATCTACCGGCATGGAATACACTTTCAATGCCAAAGCTTTGGAGCGATATGCCTTATTATCAACAAGCACCTCCATTGGGGGCAAATAATATAATGCCGAGTCAAAGGAAGTTACGGTGTACTCCTGAGTTATCAACGAGCGCCTGCCGTCATTCAGCATCTGTGTATCGGGCTTGGCTATATCAACAATTTCCACTCCACGCACCAAAGTATCAGTATAGGCAGGAAGAATAGCACGCTTATCAGTGTCCAATGAAACCTGAAGCTTAATCTTGGCCTGCTCCCCTATAAGGATTTGCAAGGAATCAATTGTAGCATCCACTGTCACCGACTGGGCTATTATCCTACCCGTCAATGCTGTCAACAGCGTTATCAGAAATAAATATCTTTTCATTCTCCGATTAGTTTCTTTTCGCAAATAAATTCATCAATGCTTTCACATAATCCTGGTCCGTACGTACTGACACATTATCTACATTGCTCTTAGTAAATGTATCATTCAGTTCCGTCTGCTTATTCACCCACCAATCACGATGAGCACGCCGTACGGCACGCGAAGAAGTATCAATCCATTGTTCGTGACCCGTTTCCGCATCTTTTATTTTCATCAGCCCCACAGCAGGTAACTCCTCTACACGGCGGTCGTATACCTGAATAGCCACAACATCATGCTTCCGATTGGCAATAGTCATGGCATTTTTAAAACTCTCCTGGTCGATGAAGTCCGATAAGACAAAAGCCGTACAACGACGCTTCATAACATTCGTAAGATACTCCAAGCCGAGACGGATATTGGTCCGGCGACTTTCCGGACGGAAATCAAGCAATTCGCGAATGATATATAGTATATGTTTACGTCCCTTCTTGGGTGGAATAAACTTTTCTATCCGGTCTGAAAAGAAGATGACACCGATTTTATCATTATTTTGAATGGCGGAAAAAGCCAATGTAGCAGCTATTTCCGTCACCATATCTTTCTTCATCTGCTTCACAGTACCGAACTCCAGACTACCGGAAACATCTACCAGCAACATTACAGTCAATTCACGTTCTTCTTCAAACACCTTCACAAAGGGTTTATGAAAACGAGCCGTTACATTCCAGTCTATGTCGCGTATATCGTCACCAAACTGATATTCACGCACTTCGGAAAAAGCCATACCTCTACCTTTGAAAGCCGAATGATACTGGCCCGCAAAAATATTATTGGACAATCCGCGCGTCTTTATCTCAATCTGACGGACTTTTTTTAATAAATCAGTTGTTTCCATTCAGTAATACATAAATAGTAAACAAATTGTTTACATTAGGGCACTTCAACCTTATTCAATATTTTGCTGACGATTTCATCCGAAGTCATATTACTTGCTTCAGCTTCATAAGTCAGACCGATACGGTGGCGCAATACATCATGTGCCACTGCGCGCACATCTTCCGGGATAACATAGCCACGGCGTTTGATGAAAGCATAACTGCGTGCCGCCAATGCCAGATTGATAGATGCACGAGGCGAACCGCCGAATCCGATCATATCTTTCAGTTCTTTCAAATCATACTTCTCCGGATAACGGGTTGCAAATACAATATCGACAATATATTTTTCAATCTTTTCATCCAGATATACCTGACGTACGACCTTACGCGCTTCGATAATCTCGTCTGCTTTCAGAATAGGCTTTACATTCAGTCTTTCTCCGTTTATATTCTGGCGTATAATTAATTTTTCTTCTTCCAGTTTAGGATAGTCGATAACTACCTTCAGCATGAAACGGTCTACCTGCGCTTCAGGCAACGGATACGTACCCTCTTGTTCGATAGGATTCTGAGTTGCAAGCACCAAAAAAGGTTCAGGCAGTCTGAATGTTTCCTTACCTATGGTAACCTGGCGTTCCTGCATAGCTTCCAATAAAGCACTTTGCACCTTGGCCGGAGCACGGTTAATTTCATCGGCCAATACAAAATTGGCAAATACAGGTCCTTTCTTTACCTGAAAAGTTTCATCTTTCTGGCTGTAAACCATCGTACCGATAACGTCCGCCGGCAACAAGTCAGGTGTAAACTGAATACGGCTATATTGTGCATCAATCAATGAAGCCAGTGTTTTGATAGCCAATGTTTTTGCCAAACCGGGCACACCTTCCAACAACACATGTCCGTCAGACAACAAACCGATTAACAACGACTCTACCAGGTGCTTTTGTCCTACAATAACCTGGTCCATGCCCGTAGTAAGATTGGTAACGAAAGCACTTTGTCTTTCAATCCGCTCGTTCAATTCGCGGATATCAATTGTTTCAGCCATAAATCAATGTATTTTAATGTTTAATTTTTCGTTTTCGCCCGGCCATACACCGGTAATTATAATTCGCTTCCAAAAGTACGGGAATAAATTAACCATAGCAACTAATTTTTATTAAAAAACAATGTGAAACCTTTAGATTAAACTACTTTCATAGAGTTTAGAGCCTGTTTAATTTTGTTCAGCATTCTTTTCAAGAGTTCTTCTTTGAAAATATTTTTCTGTTTTTACTAAGAGCATAGCAGGCTATGTAACGGATAAAAAGAGGAAAACAGACCGGAAAGAAACTCAAAAGGAACTGAAAAAATACTTCTTCAAGAATATTTAAACAAGCTCTGAGTATTTAACAAAAAAGAAGCAGTATCTTTTTACTGCTTCTTCACTAATTTAGGTATCTTTATTGTTGTGCCCGCAGGTACATTATCCGGTTTTTTGATAACGTCTGGATTATGTTTTACTATATATGGATATAACGCTTTAGTTCCATAAAAACGAAGAGCCACTCTGGTCAATGTCTCACCTGGCTTTATCGTATATGTCGCCTGCGTTCCTGCAATGGTATAATTGGTAGAATCGGGTACATACTCAACTTTCTTCTGCTTTTTCGGCTGGGAGGCAGATGTAGCGGCTACTACAGTCTGTTTGACGGCAACCGGTGCTTCCTGCTGTTTTATTACAGGTTCAGCAATCAGCTTCTTCGACACAGTATCTTTTACGGCAATCGCCACACTATCCATTAAAACCGTATTACCTGCCGCATTATCAACTTCATTGCCAGCGGTTTCCTCCACAGGCGGTTCAGTCGATAATCCGTCAAACCAATCAGGATAATACAAATAAGCGACGGTTCCTGCACATAGCAATATAACAAGAGCCACGATGGCAATGAAGTATTTCATTGCGGAAGATTCAGCCGGACCGGCAGTTTTGATAACCTCCACCCTCTCTTCATTAACTTCCTCCGAAGCCACAGTCTCCACAGGAACAACGGCTTCTTCTACAGGTTCCGGTTCGACAGGACTATCGATTTTCTCGGCAATCTCCGGTGTCTCAACCGCACTACCGGCAACCACTTCCGGCACAGCATCTTCCACTTTCTGCTCCGTATCTTCATCCTCCTCACTGTCACTATCTACAGGGGTATCTTCTAAAACAGTACCTTCATTGAGCACTACTGTTTCAAAATGCGCAAACGGCTTATTGATAATATCTTTCAAAGCAGGCTCCGGAGTAAATGAAACTTTGGTATGGCCTTGTATCTCAAAGCGTTCCCCAGTATTGACATTTACACTCTCCCGGCTTTCCACATCAATCAGTTTAAAAGCGCCCAGACCTTTAATCTTCACATACTTGTCTTTTTCCAACGCTTCTTCAATCAGTTGGAAAAACTCTTTCACAAAACTATCGGCATTCTTCTTGCTCATGCCATGCTTCTCAGCCAGCAAATCAATCAGATCCTGTATGTTTAGTTTTTCATTCATAATATGGAAGATTTAAAAAGAAAGATTACTTAAACTTATCCTTTAGCAAGGTACTGGGTTTATATGTCAGCACCAGTTTAGGCGGAACCAGCATACGTTGTTTGGTTGTTGGATTTACGGATATACGTTCCGCTTTCTTTTTCACTTCGAATGTTCCAAAACCTTGTATGGAAATCATATTCCCTTCTTCCAGTTGCCGCGTCATATCCGACAGTAAAGAAGTAACCAACTCCGAAGTATCCTTCAAAGTATACCCTAACCTGCGTGACAATTCCGAAGTAAATTCTTTGTTATTCAAAATCCAAGCTTTAAAATTGTGAACTACTGTGCTATATTAGCAAATCTTCCCCACATACACAACAAGTACGAAAGGAAATATTTAAATAATCCGTCCAAAAAGGTCGAAATCATCGGAATTTATTATCTCTACCTGATAAAAGCCGCCAATTTCCAACGATTCATCACCACATTCAATCAGCACTTCCGGGTCTACTTCGGGAGAATCGAACTCCGTACGTCCGATATAGTAATCACCCTCCAAACGGTCGATTATCACTTTCATCTGCCTGCCTATCTTTGCCGCGCTCAGTTCGGCGGAAATACCTTGCTGGATGGACATCAATTCATCCAACCGGGCTTGCTTTACTTCTTGAGGAATACTGTCTTCGTAATGGGCAGCGGCATACGTACCTTCCTCCTCGGAATACGCAAATGCCCCCATTCTATCGAAGCGCACCTTGCGGACAAACTCCTTCAACTCTTCAAAGTCAGCTTCCGTTTCTCCTGGATGCCCCACCATAAGCGTAGTACGCAAATGAATTCCCGGCACTTCTTCCCGGAACTTTTCTATCAGCCGATAAGTATCCTCTTTGGTAACATGACGGCGCATTTTTTCCAGCATATTATCACTGATATGCTGCAAGGCAATATCCATATATTTACATACATTGGGACGCTCGCGCATCACGCGGAATAAATCCATCGGGAAATGAGCCGGATAAGCATAATGCAAACGTATCCATTCCACACCTGGAATTTCTGAGATTTTTTCAATTAATTGGGGCAACATCTGCCTCTTATATAAATCTACACCATAATAGGTCAATTCCTGCGCAATAACCTGAAACTCTTTCACTCCGCGGGCCACAAGATACTTCACCTCGTCCAGAATTTCTTCCATAGGACGCGACACATGCCGACCCGTAATAATAGGGATGGCACAATAAGAACATTTGCGGTCGCATCCTTCCGATATTTTCAGATAAGCATAATGCTGGGGAGTGGTCAGTGTACGCTCTATATGCAGTTCATCATGGTATGCCTTACCCAAGTCCTGCAGCAACTCTTTCCAATTGAACTTACCATAAAATTTATCCACCTGAGGAATTTCAATTGCCAGTTCCTTCAGATAACGTTCCGAAAGGCAACCCATAACATAGAGTTTCTCCAGTTCGCCTTCTTCCTTGGCCTGCGCAAATTCAAGAATCATATTGATGGACTCCTCTTTTGCATCGCCGATGAAACCGCAGGTATTAATTACGGCAATCTCTCCTTTCGGACGCTCGGCATCATGCGTCACATGAAAACCCGCTTCCTCCAGTTGGCGCATCAAATGCTCCGAGTCCACTAAATTTTTAGAGCAGCCTAATGTTATGATATCAATGGTTTTCCGTTTCATGCATTCCCTCCGAACAATGAATCGACAAACTCTTTTTTACGGAACACCTGCAAGTCCTCTATACCTTCTCCCAGACCGATGTACTTTACCGGAATCTTAAACTGGTCAGAGATTCCGATTACAACACCGCCTTTAGCCGTGCCGTCCAGCTTGGTTACAGCCATTGCCGTAACCTCCGTTGCCAAAGTAAACTGCTTGGCCTGCTCAAATGCGTTCTGTCCGGTGGAACCGTCCAAAACAAGCAGTACCTCATTCGGAGCATCCGGCACAACCTTCTTCATTACATTCTTAATTTTGGTCAGCTCGTTCATCAGACCCACTTTATTATGCAGACGTCCGGCGGTATCTATAATCACCACATCGGCATTATTGGCTACTGCTGAGCTCAAAGTATCAAATGCCACAGAAGCAGGGTCAGCACCCATTTTCTGCTTGATAACGGGAACTCCCACACGTTCGCCCCAGATAACCAGCTGCTCCACCGCCGCCGCACGGAAAGTATCGGCAGCACCCAGATAAACGGATTTGCCGGCTTTCTTAAACTGATAAGCCAGTTTGCCTATAGTCGTGGTTTTTCCTACACCATTCACTCCCACTACCATAATCACGTATGGCTTCTTCGCAACAGGAGTTTCAAAGTCGTCCACATCATCCGAGTTGTTCTCTGTGAGCAAAGCAGCGATTTCATCGCGCAGAATCACATTCAGCTCCTTCGCATTCATATATTTCTCGTCTGCAGCACGCTTCTCGATACGTTCTATAATCTTCAACGTAGTTTCTACGCCCACATCCGAAGTAATCAACACCTCTTCCAGATTATCCAGCACCTCATCATCCACTTTCGATTTACCGGCTATAGCACGGGCAATCTTCCCGAACACACTCTCCTTTGTTTTAGATAATCCTTTATCTAATGTTTCCTTCTTTTCTTTTGAGAAAAAACTAAAAAATCCCATAGTCTATTTTTTTTGTACAATACATTATGCCACAAAGATATAACAAAATTAACAAATAATAAAAGCCGAAACGATTTAATAGCAAAAAAAATCCCCCCGCCGATATATCGGCGAGAGGAGCTTTATAAGTAATCAGCGCCTTACAGCAACTGCATTTATCTTATTTCTTGAAAAAGTCCTGTACTTTTTCGTTAGGAACCATTTGCTCATCAAAGATGTAAGCACCAGTCTTCGGAGACTTAACCATCTTGATAACCTTCGTATAAGCACGACCTTCCTTAGAACCATCGTGCAAACTTGCTACTGTTTTCTTTGCCATGGGTTATACTATTATTATTT
>CAUHML010000063.1 GCA_959606905.1 uncultured Bacteroides sp.
CCCAGGTTCAAGCCCTGGCTGGTCCACATTAAGAATCAAGCACTTACAAAGATTTTGTAGGTGCTTTTTCTTTTGTTGGCGACCTTCAGGTGACCTTTTTGAAGCGAAACTCTTCAATGTTGACCTTTTAAAATCTCGTGGAATTGCAGAAAATTCTTATGGATTTTTAATAGAAAAAATATCTGAATCTGTCGCTTTTCCATTCAACGCGTAGCGTTACTCTCGGTCAATGGGAGAATGGAATGTTGGTAAATCATCCTCGTGCCGTTGCCATTAACGAAGAAATTTAGAAGAAAGTAACTGAGTTTGAGCATATCCTTATCACCATGCAGATGAACAAGTATCTTAATTTTTTCCTGTTTCAGACATTTACGGGCATGGCCTACAATGATGCCAAGTCGTTTGAATGCGACCAGCACATTGTTACCATTGATGGCAAGGAGTATATTGACAGACATCGCATAAAGACTGGGAATAAATTTGTCACGCCTATCCTGCCCATCACACGGAAGATATTAGAACGTAATAATTATAAGATGGAAATATCCTCCAATCAGAAGTACAACCAATTCCTCAAAGATATAGGTTTGGTTCTCAGCAGTTCTTTTCTTTTAACTACAATGTCGGCCCGGCATACATTCGCCTGTACGGTGGCTCTCGGCAGGATATATCTAAAGAGGTGCTGCTAATTATGATGGGACATACATCCATAAAGACAACTGAAATTTATGCGAAGCTTCCCATGCAATATGTGTCGCAGGACATTGAGTATAATCTATTTAGAGTTTGGTAGTAAAGGAAAGGCTAGAAAGTACTGATTCCTCTATAAGAGCTCAAGATTAAAAGATTTTTCAAAATGAGGTAAATAGAAAATGAATCTATATTGAAATACAAAAATAAATATAAAAATCATTCGACTATAGGAGATTATCCTGAAAAATAATAACTTCGCATTTGGAATTGAATCAATTCGACTTACGTAGAATTGATTTGAGAAATTAGCTAATTTTTAATAAATACATCTCATGAAATCTCAAACTAGTTTTAAATATAGCAATAAAGGCGAATGTCAATATTCTATTGGACAGAATTTATCAGAGTTTGCGCCAATGAATTATGAAGTAAAATTTGCATTTAATGAGAAATCTTTAGATATTATCATTGGGCTTGCGACACAACCAGATAGAGCATACCTTAATACAGGATGGCTAAATGTAAACCTTTTTATTTATCGGAATATACCTTCAATTATTATTACAACTGGATATATTCAAGTTGTAGGAAGCATTGTTGTTGGAAACATTACTAATGTTAATATAGAAGATTGGATAGATGGCACAGATGAATACGTAAATCTTGTTATATTAGATGATTTTGAAAGTTATTCAGTACAAGAAATACGAAGAATAAGACTCCCCATGCTAAAGACTATTCGCAATGTTATAAAGGGGCAGATAGGATGTTTTAATGGCGAAATTCAGAATACGTTAGAAATTATCAAAAAAGGTTTCCAAACACCTTGGATGATTTATTATACAGATGAAGAATGTAAGTATGTTGACGAAAAATTAGACATTCTTCAAACAGGAACATACATTATCAATGAACCAAAAGAAAAGAAAGTCCATGTGTATTTTTAGTCATTTTAGATTTGCTACTCAAATTCATGGCGTTCAAACTTCAATCATAATTAGGGATATTCAACATATGTCCCTAATTAGACAGTGATTTGGAGGCTTTATCACTGTGGACTACCATGTCATTTTTTAAGTCTGTTAAGGTAAAATATTTTATTAGTTCCTTTTTGAGGTGGAAGGGGCGAACTATAGAGACTAGTTCATATCCTTGTGGACATGGTGCGACTTATTCTTTTAATGGCGTACCTTAAAAATATATCATCAAAAAATTATAATTGATATAGATAATGTTCACAACCTACAGCTTTAATAATATCAATCCATTTCTTTTCATTAGTCCAATATTTATCCCCTCGTCTCACATAGGCTAAATTGAATAAATCAAATAAATCATTCCTTTGCCATTTTCTTTCGCCTGTCTCTAAATCTTTAAAGAGTTTATCTAAGACTAATATTAATAACTCATACTCTTTTAGTGGTAATCTTTTTAGATTAAACTTATTGTTAGTTGCTTGACGAGCCATAAAATCCAAATATTTAATTGTTAAATAATACGTATTTGCTTGTCTATGCTTTTTATAACTCTTAATTCTTTTTTGGCATTCAAGGGCAGTTCTATTTAGGTCATCAGATATCTGTTTAAGCTGATTTTTAGATTGTTGTATGTAATGGTAGAAATCATCTTTTTGTTTTTCTTCGATATAATATCCATTGGCTATTTTTTGTGTGAAAAGTAACATTTGTTCTATATAGTCCCTTGTTTTCGCCCGATATTTCTTGTTTGCTCTCTTTATTAAATATTTCAAGGGTTCGGTAATAATCATTTTTTTAGAGCACACCATTACTTTTCTAATCCCGTTCCGTACCATATCTAGCTTATTATATAATGCACCAGTATTAGACATCTCCCACAAATTATTATAAATTGGCGTAAGTTTATCTCTTACTTTATTGAATAACACATCATCTTTGCCCAATTGATACCAAACATTAGTGTCAACTATAATACGTGGAACAAAAGTTTTCTTTTTATGACTTCTTCTTTTAAGGTGAAGTTTTTTTTTGTGTAGACTCCATTTTTCATGATTAATTCTACGATTCATATATTCGTTTATTATGCATTTATATTCACATCATTTGTATATGCAAAATTAAGATATTCTTTTGTATTTCAGCCGGCAAGATGATAAAATAATTTGTTAGTAGCCTATACTGTTGTCTCGTCCAATCTTGTAGTCATATTCTCCAGCAATAATTGATTCCACTTCTTTGCTAACCTTTTTCTCTTCCATCTTATCAAGTTTACCCTTCGAGACAGCCGCATTGACTAATGCACTTCCGATGGTTTCCTGTCCCTTGCGTATATCGGTAAAACAGCATACCGCTTGTTTGATAACTGCTGCCTGTTCATTATGCAGAATGCTTTGATACTTACTTTGGGCAAAGTCAATAATCATCTGTACCGCATTTCTAAACAGTTCGCTAATGTTCATTAGGAAGATTGCCAATAAGTCAATAGCAGTTTGTTGTAATTCTATCATCGTCTGCAAAGACTTTTGGGTAGTTTCTAGTTCCGCTCCTATCATGTTGGCTTTTCTTTGCCATGCAAGCCAATGCTGTCTGTTTTGTATAGCTTCGGCTATCTTTACATTGAGACGTTCATTGAGAGAAGCGACTTCTTTTGCTACTTGGTTACTGACGGCTGTATTGAACTGTTCCTTTTGCAAGGCTATCAGCTTGGGCAACTCAGATTTCAGACGTTTATTCTCCTTTTCCATTTCACTGAACTTCCCCTTGCCAATTATATAAGCCATACCTGAAATAATGATATTGCCATTCTCTGCATTGACTTTGCACTTTTTTTCTGCAATTTCGTTATCAAGTTTTGCACTATATTCTTCTTTGATTTTGTGTTCTTGAGCTAGTCGTTCCGTTTCCTGCTTCTGCTTGGCGATGATGAAGTCCGTGCGCTCCAGATGTTCCTTGCCCGTCACCTCCTTTGAGGTGCCCCTTTCCATTTCCAGACACCCAGCCAAAACGGTCTGCATCTCGCTCATGGCTTTCTCATCCAGTTTGCAGGACTTGCCCGTATCGTGGTTCATCCAGTCCCATACGATATGTGCGTGGAGATTGGGCTTCCATGTGGCATTGTCGCCGGGTATTCCGTAATGCCCCTCGTCACGGTGGATGAATACCTGCAAGGCTGTGATTCCCCAACGCTGCTTACACACCTCACAGAACTTCCGTAACTGCTCCATCGTGGTGTCGTCCTTGATGACAACCACGCCCTCCTTGAGCGGAGTGCTGCCACGGACAATGGTCACTTTGCCCGTCTTTTTGTTCACCCTTTCCCGGTCTTTGGTCTGCATCGCCCGGCCTGTCTTTTCCTTGACCATTGCGGCTATCTGATTGTAACGGTCGGTGAGCGTGGCTTCACCGAAATCAGGTGATACCCAGGCCTCGTTTCCTGCCATGAGGTCGGTACGGATGTAGAACTTCTCACTGCGGATATTGGCGAGGTATTCCGCTGTCCGCCTGTTGTGCGCTTCGCTGCTGCCGATGTTGCACGGCTTGATGTTGATGGATGTCTTCTGTGCCATAGGCTTGTCTGTATTTTGAGTTTCACTTCGGGTTATTAGGGCAGAGCCTTAATCGGTGGGTGCAGGGAGAGGGTCACTTCCTGCTCCGGGTTCTTAGGGGTGGAAGCCACTAAGCGGAGTTTCCAAAGAGGGGGTCACTCTTTGGTCGGGTTGCACAGGGCTGAAAGTCCTTGCCGGGTTCTTAGGGCAGCGTCCTAAGCCCCTCGGGAGAGCCCACAACTTCGGAGCGCAGCGGAGAAGTTATAGTGGGCTATATCTGGGCAAGCCCAGTCAGTCACGCCACGCCAACGGAGTACCGCTGAAATCCTGCGCTGTGCGCCCGTCAGTCCCTCCCGGCTATGTCGGGGTCGTCCACATCGTCAATCGTGCCGTCCTGTACCTCTTTCGGGCTTTCTACGGGATTGTTTTCATGCTGTCCGTTGTCATTGTCTGCGATATGAGGATTGTCTGCTTTGCCCTCCGCATCCGCTCTGTCCTCTGACCTGTCGGAAACCGCAGGCGAACATAGGGAAGAAGAAAGGGTGGCTGCTCCGCCTGCCATGCTGTCCGCATCCTGTCTTGGGCATTGGCAACCGTCCGGCACGGTACACGGCTTATCCTCCAACGGCATATCATTAGAGTATGGTGTCCGTACTTCGACTGCCTGTCCTTTGGAAACAGCCGCAGGCTTGACATAATGGGGGTTGGTCAGCAGGACACCATCCACATACCACCCTGTCAGGAAATGCAGGGTGTGTACGGAAGTGCGGTTGTTGGTTCGGGTGGTCAGCATACCGAGCCTGTTGAAACTGTCGATGAGCTTTCCGATGGTCTTTCGGTTGCAGCCCATGTACTCTGCCAGTTCCACATCGGAAGCTGCCGCCTGTCCCACCTCCAAGGCAATCTCAACGCCCTTGATACGGAGGGTGGTCTTTGTCCGCACGGCTACGGTCATCAGCCTGTACAGGCACTTCTTCCTGTCGATGGCGGCTTTGCCGTCCAAAAGGAAATCCCACTGTCCGGCGGAAAGGATGGTGCAGTAATGTATGCTCTGTTCGTTCTTGCACATAGTCTATGATGTTTATAGGTGTTACACTGGTCAGCTACCTGCCCATGCCATACCCGTGTTCCGGCATATGGTATTCCTTGTCCGCAGCGATGCGGTTCAGCACATCCTGCAAACGGTCGAGCTGGTCATGGTCAAGCACACGGATGGCATTGATGGTTATCTTCTGCGTGGCAATCCTGCGGTGTGCAATATTGTTCTCGCTCATCGTGCCGTCACCGTCAGCATGGACTGAACGGAGGTAGGCATTGACCGCTTCCGTCTGTTCCTTTGAGGGGTACGGTGCTGCCCACCTGTCTTGAATGTAGCCGACCATTTTGCCGACCGCATCCGCCAAGAGCGGATTGCGCTGTGCGATAATTGGTATCAAATCTTCTTTCTTCATGTGACTGTTATTTTAGAAGTCTTGTGATTGTTTATTTCTCGTTGATTTTGTTGACTTTGTTGAGAGAGTACCGACAAAAGGGAAAATAAAAATCGCATCCAACGGTTTAAGATTCTACTTTTCTTTTTTGGCCAGCAATTTCTGTTGAAAATTGTTGATGCTATTGTTGAATCATATAAGCCTTGTTCATACGTTTCTCCCTATATTTCATCAAATTCAACAAACTCAACGGTAGCCTTTCAGAATTTCTCGGGTGACGGTGTAAAAGCGACCGACTTTCTTGGGTGATAAGGAATACTTCTGTCCCGGCAACACGGATATTTGGTAAGTGGAATAAGACAACGCATTGGGCGCAGGCTCCAGTTTCCAACACTGTTGCAGGACATTCCTTGCCTGATGGCGTTCCACCCTTACCATTGAATAGTTGAACAACGCCAATAGGTCGTTGATGCAGAAATCCACCACATCCACCAGCATGCAGTCCATGATGTCGAGCAGTAGTTCAGCCATGTCAAGTTCTATGCGGCTCCGGTTGCAGCGGATGATTTTCTCCAATGCTTCCGTGCGTATGAGTGACGGCGAAAACCACATTCGACTTTCTTCTTTGGTTGTCAAGTCACGATGCAACAGATAGTGCAAAAATGCTGGGATTTCGTTTTTCAATTTCTGTAGAAACGAAGTATCATCCTTTTCCAATCTGCGAACCTTTCTCACCCAATAACGTGTTTCCTCCGGCTCAATGTAAACGGGGAAATTCTCGTTATTAGAACACAGCACGAACTTAGCGAAGAACTGCACTTCATAACGGTCTTTCCCTTTGGATTCCATTTTATAGGAATGGGCTGTGCTAAGATTCTTCAACCGTTCGCTATCCTCACGGCGGTTGAGCAGCACTTCATCCACAACTATCATCAGTTTGCCTGCCCAATCGGCATTGAACTGACTACGAAAGTCCTCATTCGTATTGAAAGTAACATTATCCTGAAACAATGCTTTCAAGAAGTTCAGGAATGTACTCTTGCCTGTATTCCGTTCTTCCGAAACCAACAGAAGTATCGGCAGCTTCTGCGTGGGTTTTAGGTATAGCAGTTGAAGATAGTCCATTCCCAACTCATACTGCTCACCAAAAATGTGTTCCACCAGCGAGCGGATATGCTTGAAATCGCCCTCCACAGGAATATGGGTTATCGGCTCGTAAAGGTTATAGAAACCTGCAACCTCTTTTTGATAGTTAATATGACTCGGCACCGTACAAAAGCCATTATACTTTGTGATGGGAGGAATGTTGTTCTTCCCATAGTCCTGCCGGATAGTGCCAAAGCTCCATTGAATCCGGCGAGTGATAGTTGTACCATCAACCAAAGGTTGCTGCACTACCTTATATATTGTAGTACCTACCCGAATATATAATTCTTCCATATTGTTCCTCTTGGGATTATACATTCAATTCACTACAGCCAGAACCCTGCACTTTCGATTTCACAAGTGAAGTAATCTCCCTTTTTGAGTAAAGGTTGCGTCCACCTAACTTGTGAACGATGATTGTACCCTCTTTCTGCATACGCCACAAAGTGGTGTAGGTGATGTGGAGCCGTTCGCATACTTGGTCGCGCGTATAGTATTCGTCACTCTCTTCTGGTGTCAAGTCAGTTTGAGACTTTTTCCCAATCAGTTCTTCTACTAATTCAGAAACAACCTGCTTGAGGTCATCCTTCTGTAACATGATAAAATTTCCTTGCATAATATGTTGTTTAGATGATTATGCCGCGAAATTATTATAGAACACAAAGAAAGCACCTCGGTAAAAATCGTGTCGATTTCTGCCGAGGTGCTTTTAACAGGATAGCGTTTCTTTTTAACTAATCAAGCGTTTATGATAGAATCAATATACATTGGGGGAAAGCAAGGTACGCAGTCTTATGCCCATCAACTTCGCTTGTTCCCTTCCTGTTTGAATAGTTTTTTCTGATAAGTTTAAATTATGATCATAGTCGCCATGTTCATTGATAATGGCACAATAAAGGGCTTCTGCCCAATCAAAACCAAATTTGAATCCAAGGGATGGGAATTTCTCCAAAATGGCAGTATGAAAAGTTCGGTAATTGTAAGAGTCATTAAGCAAACCGCCATTAGTCAACGCAGCAAAAATATAGGCAAGAACGGAGTCTGTAGCATTTGTTTCCATCCATTCGGTGAGTATTGTCTCTATCCCATTGGTAAGAAGTTCCGCATAAGGTTGTATAAGCATTTCCTCAAGCAGAACACAGACTTGCTTGCGTCCACGGCGTCCTTTAGATGCCTGTAAGGTGGAACTGACCACCTCTTTTGCCGCACCATTTTTACCCATAGCTTTCCATGCCCCTTTGGTATAAGCCGCTTTGTCAAAACTGGTAAGCATTAAAGAGCGTATAAATTGCCCACCAAAACCTTTCTGCCAGACAGACGAGTTTTCTCCCATCATTGTTTTGGAGAGTAAATCTCCCATCTTCACAAAACCATCGTCAAATATCATCCAGTAGAACGCACTACACATGAAAGGATTGTTATGCAGGAGTTTTTGTTTCGTAGCCTCTTGATTAAATGTAGAAGCAAACAAGGCTGTCAGTTTCTCATGGACTTGTTGGTAATTGCTTCCAAATTGAGCTTTATTGTAGCTTTCAGTCCCAGGACAAAGACTTTCAAGTAATTCTGTAATGCCCTTAATTCCATTGAGAGACAGCATCTCTGCCAAGTAAGACATGCCTTTAAGAATGAAAGTCATGTCACCTTCGTATGCTTTGGCAAAAAGATTTGTAAATTCTTGATAGTCTCCGGGGTGTTCATAGTGCCAGCGACGCAAGCTGAGCAAATTCAAATCCTTGTTAACTGCTTCTTGAGTTTCACGTTTCTCGTCCTCCCAATAAGCATGAATGCCTTCTTTAATGTATTTTGCATCCTCTGATTGCTCAAATTTGCTTATGGCATATTCTATTTCCTTAAGCCCATTGTCCAGTTCCAAATAGCAATACAAGCAGCAGGCAGACACATTCCCATCTTCTATGGCATTGGAGAATTTGTCAATCATCTCATCGGTAGCAGCCCCTTCTTCTGTGGTCATTATCTCCAGGATTATACTTTGTAGCTTGTTTGCCTCATCATCTATCTGTTTACTGTAGTTATCGCACAACAGGTTCTTTAAGATTGATTGAATCTTACTCTTAAAGTCTGTATAGATTTCTTGATTCGCTTCAAGCCATTCCTGCATTTTCGCTTGAAGATGAAACTTATCAGGGAAAAGTCCCTTCATATTATTGTCCATATAAACAGTTTCGCTAAATGGTTAATCTTTGAGACATGCCAAAGGAATTACTTTAACTCCATCGGGACGAGAGTATGCCATTGTTCCACCCGTCATCACAATAAGCAAGTCTGGCTCCCGAATAGGCACCTGCTTCTCCGTTTTATTGTGCTCCTGTATCAGCCTTTTGAGTTCGAGTAAGTGTTTAGCTCCTTCATCAATTTCGCTACTACCAAGTTTGCACTCAATGAGAGCATAACGTCCATCTTCCAAATGCAGCACTATGTCCGCTTCCAAGTCGTATCGGTCATGGTAGTAAGATACATGACTGTTCAAATCAATGGTGTACGCCTTTAGGTCACGAATACACATCTGCTCAAAGATAAATCCAAACGTCCTAAGCTGCATACTTAATGATTCGGGAGATAGTCCCAAAAGGGCAATCGGTATAGAAGGGTCACAGAAGCATCGTTTTACACTGCTTCTGATAGCGGTCTTGCTTCTTATGGCAGGACACCATGCACTTATGTTCTGGATAACAAATAGTTTTTCTAAAGCCGAAACATAATCATCAAATGTATCTACGTGGCAACTTACTTCGCCAGACGAGGTTACATCATCCAAAAGAGATTTTTTCTTGACCAATGTCGAAACATTCCTGGCATAGGCCCGAAGTATCATGCTGGTCAGTTTGGCATCTCTTTTTTTCCCATCAATACCGGAAACATCGTCAGAACAAATGGTTTGAACATAGTTCTTTGCCACTAGTAATTGAGCTTTTGGAGTACGAGCCAACAAAGAAGCCGGCCATCCACCTCGGGATGCGGCAAAGATTAGGTCTTCGACGGTCATCTTAGACATTTTACCGTCAATATCATAATCAGGATTGTTGAAAAGTTCTTTCAATGAAACTTCGCCCGTAGATTCTTGCGACTCCCACAAGCTCATAGGCAACATACGCAGCCGGGCAATACGACCAGCTCCGGAATGATGTATTTGAGATTTGTCAACAGCATTGGAACCAGTGAGTATAAATTGTCCGGGAATTTGGCGGTCATCAACAGTTGTTCGTACCGCATCCCACAACATTGGAGCATCTTGCCACTCATCAATAAGACGAGGTGTATCTCCTTTTAACAGAATGGACGGCTTAGTTTTAGCTGTGGCTAAATACTCCTCACGCATACTTGGGTCTTGCATTCTCAAGATGCTATTGGCAAGTTGAGATGCCGTAGTGGTTTTACCGCACCATTTGGGACCTTCTATCAATACTGCCCCAAATGCATCTAGTAAATCTTGCAGCAGGGCATCGGCTGTTCTTTTATAATAATTCATATAATATATTTTTCAATGGCAAAGATACACATTTTCTGCGAATTGTATTGCCAATTCGTGTTTTTTGTGGTAATTAAATCCACTTTTTTGTGGTATTTCATTCGGTATTTTTGCTGTGTTTTGTTCCGTGTTTTTGTGGTATTTCACTTGGTGCTCTTGCGGTAAACAGCTATAATTAGTCAGATAGATTAGCTATCAGTTCCATCCTCTCCTCTTCGCTTAAGCCCTTCAGCATCTCCAACAAAGCTTTCTTATCTACAACTGGGGCAGTTTCTTTAGGCTTCTCATTAAGCAAATAATAATTGTACTCCAACATCTTCGCAAGAGGATAGGCGCCTATGTAGTTGGAAGTGATGTCACTGCCACCACTATGCCCCATGCTGTCACTTATATATTTATAAGGTACGACACCTGAATTATTGAGATTGGTAGCAAAGCTATGTCTTGCCCATGTTGGTGATGGTGTTTGTTCCAATCCTATGAGTTTAGCGACTTTTGCCATGTGCTCACGTATATATCTGTTATAACGTTGGATAACCCATATCTCCTGTTCAGGGGTAATAAGTTCGCTCATTATGGGAAATACCCGTCGCCCAAGTTTTGGAGCATTACCATATCGGTTGAGTATCTCTTGTATCTCAGGTGTAACAGGAAATATTACCTCACTGGCACTCTCGTTTCGTTCCCGGGTTTTATGACGAAGAAAACGTAACTGTTTGCCATGAGTGGCATAGTATAGTTCATCATAAGTCAGACGGAGAGTATCAGCAAGATTTTGCCCATCGCCTAAATACATAAAGAGGAATAATCCAAGGTCGCGAAATATAGCATGCTTTTCTCGCCCAAGAAACAACTCGTTCCCATCCTTGTCTTTTGCCTCACCTGCTTTCCAGAAGTCATAAAGTTTACGCATGGTAGCCACATCAAGAAACTCATGCTTGCGGCTTTGGGATTTATTGTAACCTGTGTCCTTGAACATTTCCTTGGTATCACCTTTCATCAAACCATTTGAGATACACATATTGATGATTGTTCTGAAGCTACGAAGTGCGATGGCAATGGTCGTGGTACTCAGTCCATTTTTCCTCATAATCTTCACCCACTTCAAGACGAACTCCCTGTTAATGTCAGCAAATGATACATCCGTCCCCAAGTCTTTCACAAAGCGGTTACGAACATCTTTGCTACAACGGGCTGAACCAGCCTTGCCCTCATTGGTCTTAGATTGAATGTATGAATCCCACACTGTAATAATGGTGCTGTCATCATCTTTTTTACCCTGAAATCTGTCTTGCAGCTTGCGAAGAGAGAAGTTGTTTTCTGCGATAAGTTGATTGGCGATAAGTTCCACCCTGTCCATTAGATTTTTCATGTCGTTTCTCTCTGTCAGTTGAACACGACGGCCACTTTTCTCGTATTCGCACAAGGTCAACCATTCTTCCATAGTGTATGTTTTGCCCAAACGAAGAAAGACCTTCTGTCCAGCATGGCACACACGCACAGCCACAGGAAGCGGTTGCGAGTAATCTCCTGCTTTTCGTATGTCAAGAGTCAACGACCCATATACGTTGCCATTTGCAGCCGTGAATTTGGCGAGGCACTTTTCTCCCCTTGAAGTGGTTTTGGCTTCCATTTTTGCCGTTTTAGTGACCTTATTCGTTTCTTTCTTCTCCATAATATGTTTATTTACAAGTGATATTCCGCTTTCTTTGGTGACCTTCAGGTGACCTTTTCGCACGGAAACTACTGCAAATATACGTATTTTCCTGCAAACCACAAAATGCATTAAGTATTGACAATCAGTATATTTATATAATATGTAATTCCATGAAATACCATACAAAAAGACTCATAATCTGGAGGTCCCTGGTTCAAGCCCAGGCTGGTCCACAAAGCATAAAACAAAGAAAATCAAGCCGTTACAAAGAGATTTGTAGCGGCTTTTTTCTTTGCACACAAAAGTTCATTGCACACAATTTGCACACAGCTTCCGAGAAGTACTGATAATCAATGATAAACGAAACACACCGGTAAATTACATCGCATTTCATCTCGTTTCTTTCTTTCATAACTATTGCCTTACCGGTTGAGGTTTTTCACCGATAGTATAATACAAATAAAAGGGATAAGCTACACACCGATAGTTATCCCTTTTATTCTCAAAATCACTTTTTGATAGGAGGAATGAGCCCGTATTTTGCGGCTATTTCAAATAAGCGGTCACTGTTATATCGATACTGCCCCACTATCATAGCGGAATATTCACTATCAGTTTCATCATAGTCATAATTGGGATAAAAACTACTAACCTTATGGAATAAAGCCCTACCTTCCTCATCAAACATATTCTTAATGATATTGCCAATAGCAATCCAATCGTTGTAATAATAAGTAATATCCACTTGACTTCATCAATATAAAGTTCGCGTTCCCTTTGAGCTTCCTCATGTTCTTTGATATTCCTTTCCAACCGCTCAAAGTAAGCGTCACCGAGTCCTTTCTCTTCAAGTGTTTTATCAAACATATCAATGATTTCATCTGAAAATTCTTCTTCATCGTCATCTTCGGTCCAATCATCCAAAGTGGCAAATATATCTTCCCCGTTATCTTCTTTCTCTGGTGAAGAAGTATCTTCAACCTCTGTTTCATCCTCGCACTCAATATCCGGCCCTAACATATCGATAAGCTCGTCAATGGTATACTCTCTTTTCTCTGGAGTATTCTCCGCAACGTCTTCTTGGGTAGTAGGCTCGTTTACGCTCGCTTCCTGTTCTTGAACAACAACAGGCTTTTCTTCTACTGCTTTCTTTTTCTTTGGAGATTTCTTTTTAGCTCCTACAACCTCAGTAGTCAAAGGTTGTTCTTCTTGGGTTCTTTTCTTACGTGTCATAACTTTATTTATTTTGACATTAATAATTTTCCGAGTAATTGAATTTTCGGTTAATACATATATCCACGATATTGTCAGAATATAAGGGAATAGGGTATTTTAACTATATTATTAAGCCCTCGCACCAGTAATTTAGCACAAAGAAAGCTCGGTTATCCTAATGAGTAGGTATTACCGGGCAAAGAGAGAAGACAGCTCATATAAGCTATATAGGCTATAAAAACGAGGTCAAAAGGTTGGTGTTCTTAGTTCGCTCTTCTTTCTCAAAGCTCGCCAGATATGCTTCTGTAGTTCTTAGTCGGTATGCCCCAAAGACTCGCTTATATACGAGATATTGACTCCGCTTCGTTTCAATACGGTTGCGTATGAGTGTCTTGCGGTGTATGTGGTAATGTTGCCGATTCCCAATTCTTCACCTATCAACTTCATACGCTTGTTTATTCGTTTTACTACATCACGAGTTATGGCTTTAGCTTCAATTGCCGTTTCATTCCCTTTCATATATGGAAATATATAATTGTCAGGTAGAGGCTTATTTCCCCATTTATCAATGACAGCCTGCATTTGTACTGAAATAGTTGCTCGTATCTCTTTTCTGTTTTTTGTTGTGCGCTCTGTTTTCTGCCTTACAAAGCATATCTCACCGTCCACAATATCCGAGAACTTTAGTTTCAGCATGTCTGTCGGATTGATACCGTTACACAAGTAAATGAATATCCAAAGGTCTTTATACCTATTAGTCGTTTCATTTCCGCTCTTATAATCGAAAATAGCTTTCAACTGTTTCTTTGTCAAGCCTTTCTTTCTTCCAATACCGGTCTTTATCTCAAACAAGCCTTTTCCAAATGGGTATTGCGACTCTTTGATAACTCCGGCTCTCTTTGCTTCATTCATCAAAGTACGAATATTCCTCATGTGCATACCGATTGTAGAAACGCTTCTTGTCTTTGACCAAAGTTTCTCACATTTCTGCAACCATTCAACAGTAATGGCACTGAACGGAATATCTTTTCCTCCAACTTCTTCAACCATAACTAAAGTACATTTGAAGAATTGCATTGTTCCGATTCTATCTTCGCTTTTCAATTCCTCAATTTTTGCTCTTATGACACTATTTAGAGTGTCTCCGGTTGCCTTTCCCAAACGTAAATTAAGCGTATTGAAAGAGAATATTCCCTTTTCTGCCAGTGCTTCAACATTCATCCGGACTAAAGAAAAACAGCTTTCAATGGCTTGTTTGATTTTTCTGTATTCAAACGATTTACTGCCCGGCAGCTTGTTCCATTCTTCTTTTGTCATACAAATGCCAATGGAATCATATTTTGGCCTCTTCTGATAATAACCCTTGATTTTAACAGGATATTTACCCTCCTTGTTGATTGTACGTGCACCCAGTACCGTAGAAACTACGACACCATCTTTAGAATAATTGAACATGATTTTTAGTAATTACATGCAAGTGGAATTGCTTGCAATAATCTATATATCTATTTTTTGAGGGAAATATAGACGGGTTTGAAACGTTTTGAAGCCTTTTGAATAGTTTAGATATTTTCTTCAAGAGGTTTAAGCAAAGATGCAAATTATATGATATAATACTACACTTTTTATCAAAGAAACTAAATTCTTATTTTCAAGAAATAGAAAATCAATATCCTCTCAATAATTCGTACATTAATGATTTGAAAAAGCGTTTATAAATAAACAATATGTCTTTTCTATCGTTTATTTAATGTATAATACAATACTGTATAATTATCAAATTTGATAATTTATACCATGAAATTTGTTATCACAAAAAATAAAATTCTTATCTTTGCAGAAAGATAATGAAATTGCATGAATATCTATACAGAAGATGAAGCATTAATAGAGTTGTTGGAAGTGGGTTGCACCAATGACAAAAGATACAAAAGACTTCCTAAGGATGTTATTAAAGGTTATATAAAAGCATATAATCATTTAAGGGCAGCCAAACGAATAGAAGATTTATTCAGAATTGGAAGTTTGCATTATGAACGGTTAAAAGGAGATTTAAAGGACTTTGAATCGGTTAGATGTACTGGACGTTGGAGGCTAATATTTAAAAGTTCTACCATAGACAGTTCATTGATAATTACAGATATAGAATTAATAGAAATATCCAACCATTATGGCGACTAAATTTAAATTAAACGATTGTGTACCTTGCATAGCAATTCATCCGGGAGAAATCATTAAGGATGAATTAGATGCAAGAGAGATGAAGCAAAAAGAATTAGCTTCATTTATGGGTATGCCTACTTCCGTACTCAATGATATAATAAAGGGGCGTCGTGCTATAACTCCTGAAGTTGCTGTTTTGTTACAGGAAATTTTAAGTATAGACGCTTCTTATTGGTTATCATTACAAAATCAATATGATATAGACAAAGCAAATATCAATACAAAAATAATAGAACGGAAAAGAAATATTGAGATTTGGAAAATCATTTCTCAATATTGTTCTATTAAATGTTTTGAGAAATTAAATATTATAGGAACTAAAATATCAGAGAATATAAAAACTATATATTCAATTTTTGGTGTTACCTCTGTTGAAGAACTAATAACATTATACTCTCAAGAGAAAGAAGTTTCTTATTTTAAGAAATCTGAGCGTTTGAAAAGTGAGCCTATAAATATTTTTTCATGGAAATACTATGTTTTTTATGAAAGTTCGAAAATTCAGTGTGATACGAAGTTTAGTAACGACAATTTAAATAATCTTATTGATGAATTAAATCATTTATTTGTTATAAATAAGGATACTATAGATACAACAAAAAAAATTCTATCACGATATGGAATTAAATTTATCATAGTGCCCAAATTTGACAAAACTCCCATTGATGGATTTTCTTTTTGGCAAGGAGAAAACCCAACTATTGTATTAACATTACGATTAAACAGAATTGACAATTATGCCTTTGCTTTATTGCATGAAATATATCATGTTTATATGCATCTTTTCAACAATAGAGAACAAAAATATATTTCCATCGAAGGAGCTGAAATAAATAAATGTGAAGAAGAAGCAAATAAATTCGCCAAGTATTCTTTAATTAGCAAAGACTTATGGAGTGCATTCTTAAAACAACATTCTATGATTTCTCCACATGCAATGCAAATGAAAATAAAACAATTTGCTCATCAACATAATATCAATGAAGCTATTGTTTTAGGATTTTATCAACACGATATTAATTTGTACTCTATTAAAAGTTCAATATCAAGAGAAATAAAATAGTCCAATTATATGTACCGTGCAAATCTAATTGCACGCAATTTGCACGCATCTTCAGAAAATAGAAGAAAACAAGAAAGATTATTTGAAAAAGAAATACTACCTTTAGGCTTGAAAATCAAGGAGTATGAACCTGAAAAGAAATGAAGAGCAAATTACTGAAAATCAATTATTTGCGACTCATAATCTGGAGGTCCCTGGTTCAAGCCCAGGCTGGTCCACAAATAAAAAAGGCTGATTCCTAAGGGAATACAGCCTTTTTTATTTGTAAACTCTCCAGGTATAAATCCGTTGCTTTAGATAACATTGGAATTTAATCAAGGTAGTTGTTGGCTTCAGAATTTACACAGAGATAATTAATGTATTGATAACGAGGTAGCTTTACATTTGTTGCTCTTGTTATAGGAATCATGAACAGAATTTCTTTCTCTTAGTATAAAATCATGAGCACATTATATACTCTAAAACTGCAAATGTGGGTTTTACCTTAAAAAAACAGGATGGAAATTTGTACGAAATAGAAAGATGACTTTATCTTTGAAGAATATTAAAGCTGGCCGGACTTTTTATTTTGACGGAATACAGAGATTGTTAGTATAAAAATAAAAGATTAAATTTAGGTTTTATGGTTAAAAGTTATGCTTGTGCAGGCATTTTATTGTTTGCGATAGGATTATTCCCCTTAATGGCACAGGA
>CAUHML010000064.1 GCA_959606905.1 uncultured Bacteroides sp.
TCCACGCTTATTGTTGACAAAGGAATGGGGAACAGCATCATATAATCTTCCCCCTTATGCTCTCTCAAAGAAGGAACCAAATCAAAGGCTTTGTCAAAACGTACCAAATCCCACCACCTTTTACCTTCAAAAGCCAATTCTAAAAGTCTTTCTTTCAAGATAGCTGCATCATTCGCCTCTTTTGTGCTATTCACATAAATATGCTCTTCATACTTGTCTTTATATGCACGTTTCCTGACCTCATTAATTTCTGCAGAAGGATCTTGTCCCAAAGCATTTTTAGCCTCAGCCTTCATTAATAAAATATCAGCATAACGGTACAATATGATATCATCTGCAAAAATACGATCACCATCTCGCACCAAGCCTTTACCTTTTAATACTACACTAACATAAAATTTATTTTCTCCAGTTTCCTGATCTTTAGAATAAATCTCAAGAAAAGAAGCATTTTTTCGAGTATCATCTTCTGTATATTGCTTTCTATACTCGTCCGAAGCTACTATAATACCTTGTCCCGGCCCTATCGGATAAACTATATCCTTTACCTCTTGAGGAGCATCTCCAGGAACAGCACTCGCATGTATCCACATATATCTGAAATAGTTAATACCAGATTCCAAATCCTGAAATCTAACACTCATCAAGATTTCATCATTACCCTTATTATCATAAGCAAATACATCAGCAAAATCCGGCTGTAAACGAAGCTTATCCGTTTTAATTGAATTCAAAGCATTTAATGCAGTTTCAATATCACTGCTTCCACCATTCATTTTTTTTCCACTCCAAAGATATACTTCAGCTTTCAAAGCCAATGTTGCCGGTTTTGACCACATAGCTCTTTGATCACCGAAATTGTCATCCGGATATAAAGACAAAGCTTTCTCCAAATCATCTTTTATCAGTTGGAAAACTTCCGTTTGGGGTCTTCTTTCTTTATAAAGGACTTCTGAATTTGTGTTTTCAATAGGATCTGTATGGATTATCAAATCCCCCCATGTACGAGTCATCACAAAATACATGAAAGCCCTCATTGTATAAGCTTGAGCCAACATTTTATTGCGGGAAGTCTCGTTATTAAAAGTCACATTGGGAGCATACTTTAAAAGAAGATTGCATGAATTGACTATCTGATAATAACGTATCCAGGATATAGGCATATTAGCTTGTGTCAACGTATTATAATAATAAATATCATATCCGCCATATCCACCGATACCTACAGTCAGTATTTCGCTACGCGCTTCCCCCAATATATACAAATCATGTTCAGCAGCTCCTCGTAACTGGACATAAATACCATTTAACGCACCCTTCACGTCATCTTCTGTCTGCCAGAAAGATTCATTCGTTATAAAGCTTATTGGCTTAAGGTCTAGTGCATCACAAGAAGCAAATGTCAGGACCATAAACAAAGCTATTGTACTATTTATTATATTTCTAATTTTCATAACTTTACTTTATTAAAATGATACATTTGCACTAAAAATAATATTTCTCGGCATAGCATATCTACCATTATCCTGTCCACCTTCTTCTGGATTAAGACCAGAATATTTAGTAAAATAGTGCAGATTATTTCCCGTAACCGTAAACCGAAGTCCGCTTAAACGAATCTTTTGTATGATATTTGCAGGAACTGTATAACTTAAAGAAACTTCTCTAATGGCTAGAAAATCTCCTGATTCATGATACAAAGAGCTACCTCGGATAGCATTCTGCTGTCCACGATCACCATGCCAATAGAATCTCGGCATGTCCGCTTTGTCACCTTGTTCTTTCCAGGAGCGATTTACGACATCTTTCGTCATATTATTATCACCCTGCCAATTATAATCCAAAAAGCCTTTGGCAAAATTATATATGGTATGACCCAATGTAAAATCAAGTCTGCAATACAAATCGAACCCTTTATAAGATAGAGAAGTATTAATACCCCCAGTCCAATCCGGATAAATATTACCAACATATACACGGTCTTTACTGTCAATCACACCATTACCATCAGTATCTTGCCACTTTGCATCACCACCATATTTGGTTTTATCAGGGACTGTAATAACATTATCTATCGGCTCATTAGCATTCTGTGCTTCCTCATCAGTAGAATATACACCTATCATCTTATAGGCAAACAAATCTCCAATTCGTCCTCCTTCCTGTAAACCACCTTGCCAAGTATGTTTACCCAGTTTAGCATCCCAAATGTACTCACCACCAATCCGATTATTTTCAACCCCATTATCTGGCAGCTTCAATATTTTATTGGTCACCTTCGAGGCATTAAAACCTAATGACCATTGAATAGAACTGGATACCGGTAATATTCTTGCATTCATTTCCAACTCAATACCTCTATTTTGTAAACGCCCTAAATTAGTGAAAATAGAGCCAAAGCCTGTAGAATGAGGTAAAGTGCGATTTGTCAGCAAATTATCTGTGGTACGATTGAAATAATCAAAGATAAAGTTTAACCGATTATTAAAAAAGGAAATATCAGTACCGATATCAAATGTCTTAGACTCCTCCCAACTCAAGTCTTGATTTGCCATAGTTCCCATAGTGATACCTGCATTACCTAAATATTTAGATCCTACACTATAACTACCTTGAGCCGTATAATCCCCCAAGCCTGAAATATTACCATTTACTCCATAGCTGGCACGCAATTTCAGACGCATTAGATTCTCAGGCATAAATGACCAGAACTTTTCTTTATCCACATGCCACCCTAATGACACGCCAGGAAAAAATCCCCATTTGTTGTTCGTACCCAAATTGGAAGCACCGTCATATCTTGCAGATACAGAAATCAAATATTTATCCTTATAATCATACCCTATACGAGCAAAAATACCTTGCATAGATCGCTCTGTAATAGAACTACTCACACTTACAGGAACACTTGAGGCATTCAAAGTAGGAATCAAATCAGTAGAAGCACCTCTACCAGCAGCTGCTAAACGGGCCTCTTTCCTAAAATAATAAGCATAACCAGCTGTTACATTCAAATTGTGTTTTTCATTGAAAGATTTAACATAGTTGAATACAGCATCTGCCTGATATTGCCGCCATTTGTAAGTATCAGCATTTGCATTTCTTGTAGTTATATAATCTCTCGGTCCATTCCAAAAAGCATCCCAAAAAGTATAGTTATTACTGTTCACTTCAAATAAAGAAAGAGCTGGTTTGAAAGACAATCCTGGCAATATAGTCCAATCTGCATCTACTCCTATTGATAAATTCTGATAGTCATACTCTCTTTGTGCCTTGTTCATATGATATACAGCATTTCCCAGATACTGGGCAGCTCCTGGAGCCAGACTACCATCTTCAAATCTGAATTTAGTGGTAGGTGAGGCAGCCGGTGAACGATAGAATGTTGCATCTGCAGCTAATGGAGAACCATACGTAAACGAGTTTGAATAAGTAGTTCTAGCTGAAATTTTCAAATTATCCCGTGCTTGCAAAGAACCATTCAAACTAAAATTATACCGTTTATATGAAGTTGTAATAACAGTTCCTTCATTAGTCATATACCCTAATCCCATATTAAAGGTAGCCTTTTCCGTTCCACCTGAAACTTCAATATGGTGATTATGAGAAAAACCAGTACGATAAATTTTATCCTGAAAATCAGTATCTGAGTATAACAATGTCTTACTCGGATTTACTGGATCTGGCATTGATTTCCACCCTTGATCTAATTTATAGCGATTCTCATCAGTCAAGTATTGAGTAGAGAAGGCAGTATTATTAGTCAGATCATTTCCTGTTCCATAACCTAAATGTCCTATCAATCTTTGTTCGGTAGCTTTTCCAAATTTCGCTGGTGAAATCATACCTTTCCTCATAAGGGTCAAAAATTCTTCAGCATTGGCAAATTCATATTTTTTACCAATATCAGAAATTGTCAGATTATATCTATATTCAACTCTGGTTTTACCGGCCTTCCCCTTTTTAGTAGTAACAATTACAACACCATTTGAACCTTGGGCTCCATAAATAGAAGTAGCAGCAGCATCTTTCAGAATTTGGATGGATTCAATATCTTCCGAAGCTATATGAACCATATTCGCCCTCATAACACCATCAATAATATATAGTGGAGTAGCACCATTAGGATTATTAATGGAAGTACCACCACGGACTATAATACGAGGTTCTGCACCTGGTTGCCCTGAAATACTTTGCACACGTACACCAGACACTGTACCTTGTAAGGCTGAAGCTGCATTTGCATAGGGTACATTCTTCAAAGCCTCTTTATCAAGCTTGGTCACAGATGTCGTAATCTTCTCACGAGACTGAGAACCATACCCAATGACTACAACTTCCTCCATTTGGGTGGCATCCTCTACCATCACTATTTTATAGTTACTCTTATTGGCAGATACCTCTTGAGTTTTCATTCCCAAATAAGAAAATAACAAGGCACGACTATCAACTGGAATACTAAAACTAAAATTTCCATCCAAATCAGTAACAACACCTAATGAAGTTCCTTTAACTTGTACAGCTACCCCCACCAATGGTTGTCCATATTCATCCATCACATTTCCTTTTACTGTTTTCTTTTCTGATTGATTAGTGGATAATACAGACGGAGTATCTTCCGATGCATATACACTTCCCACACTCAAAACAGTAAAAAGGAAAATATAAAATGCCCAATGTAATATCCTGCTATTAGATTTAATGTCTATTGTTTTCATTTTTTTTGATTATTTGTGTTTCAAACTATTATTAGATTCACCACTGTATAATTACTTTCTTCTTATTTCCATTATTCCTCCTTTCTCTATCAATTAACAAAATCTGTTTCTATGTCAGAAACAAAGCACTTTTTCACATCAATCTTCCCATATTTCACCTCAATGAAAGGTTTACCATCTTTTAGACCAACATTACCAAAACCTGTTTCCGTCGACAAAAAAGACGTAAAATCATCACCTATCCTTGAATCAATATATAAAGTAGAATCCACTGCATCATACTGTATTCCAGTCAAAGCTTGGAGCATAGCATAACTAGACATTGCACGGGCATACCATGCCCCACATTCATATTCATTAAATGGGTTACGTACTCTTCCATCATACCGATCACGACAAGTACGGACAATATCAAGTCCTTTCTCAACCTCACCTTCAAACATCAAATGAGAAGCCACTTGATATTCAATACCTGTCCATACCTCATTGGAGTAAACAAAAGGAAGTTGTAACTTTCCTCCTTTGGGCCATGAACATAATAATAAGCCTCCTTCATCACCTAAAGCAAAAGTCGAGCGCTGAGGATTTACATGTTTTCTGAGATTCCTCTTTAAATTATATTTATGAACAGACAATAAATGACTTAATATTTTCTTTCTATCTATAGCCTCGTCCAGTCCACAGACCAAAGAAAGCCATGCTCCTACTACTCCATCAGATAAACAGCCTTTTCCGTATTGATATTTCGGCCCTTCCTTTTCCAATAAATCCAAACCCTCTTTCGAATAATTAGAATTGACAGACTGTACTTTCGTCGGATCAGAAGCCTGCAACTCCTTCCAACGAATATTTTGAATAAAATATTCACCGTCGTACAATTGATTTTCCATGTAGTCAATACTCTTATCTAGCAACTCTCTATATTCTGTCATATCTTTCTCCAAATGTTCACCCATAGCAACAAATGCTTGTAATGCGCCAGTATAGTAACTATTAATCATACCACTAGGCCCCCAAAATTCAATGTCATAAGTATTATGATGAGGTTCCTCTATAACACCTTTCCTTTTAGGATCCCACGTATTAATGCAATAATCAAGACTATTCTGTACGTATGAATAAATCAACTTCAACCATTCGTCATTACCATATATATGCCAATCACGGTATACTTTCATAATACCACCTAACTGCCCATCAGCTGCTGCATGAAAATTATGTCTGATGGGTCGGATAGGAAGTGCAGAGCGAAATGCTTGGTGCCCATTCTTAGCTTGACTAACAAAAAATTCCGTTTCCCTCAGTGTTCTTTCCATTTTAGGAAACAAATGAGGTATAGCTTGAGCATAATTCCAAACATGTGTACAAGAACCATAGCAAGAGCCATATTCATTACCGCAACCTTCCCAATTCCACATCCGACCATCGTATTGCCGAAAAATCGTAGGTGATTTTAATATAGTAAGATTAGCAGCAACAGCTTCAACAACTTCAGCAGGCAAAGTTGTAGCATAAAATGCATCAGTAAACAGCTCTGTTTTTTCTTTCAACGTATTATAATTTTTCATCCAATAGTCTGCGACTTCCTCTATATTTGCAAATCTACTGCTATACCAGGGACGGTATTTATCGGACAACTGAATGGAAGTATCAATATAGCCTGCGGGCTCTCCTCTTTCATTAACTACAGGTACGATAGGTACATCTACATCATCAATCGGTTCCAATCCCTCACGAACTAATGAGAAAGGAACGTACCATGCCATATATAAACGGATTGTCTTTGACTCTCCCGGTTGCAATCTAAACGGTACATACAAGGAAGCTCCGGGAGCATCCGCCATATTAGCAGGATTTTCTTTAATTACCCCACTGCTCATCTCATTCCAGCACATCGTGAATGAGTCAAAAGACCATCCTCTAAACCAACAATAATTAACCTTAGTTTCCGGTTCATCTGTAAAGATTACAAAATCAGCCTGATGAAACGGCTGCGTTTCTGTTCCTTTCTGTGATATTATAAAACCATTTTCAATTGGCCTAATAGATGCTCCTCCATTACGAATATCTACAAAGTTCTTTGAATTATAAGAAAATATGGCTTCTACTTCTTTAGCATATTTATTTTTAAACGTATATTCAAAACCAGCAACTGGAAGCCCTGAGTTATTTTCATCTGTAGGAATAAATGGATTCCAAACCTTCATTGTCACGTCCATCTTCAGTTCATCGTCACTCATTCTCAATTTGGCAAAAGGGAATTTTACTTCAAAATCACAATCTTTAAATCGAGGTAATCCCCACGTGCCGCCGTATCCTTTTGTTGACTGTGGTTGGCCAAATTTTTTCCAATCCGGTACTTGTCCTTCCACAACAATACTACCATTATCTACCCCTTTCAAATATAATCCGGCAAACATTGTCGGTTCATTCAACATCTCAGTTTTATGCCTAATATTCATATTAGAAATTGCACCACTACCTTCTACACAAAACATTCCCGTCCCCAATCCCCCAATAGGGAAAGCAATCCTGCTCGTATACTCTCCCGTATATTTTTCATTATAATCACGTACTTCTTCCATACTGGAGCAAGAAGCCCATAAACACAAGCAGATACATAGACCTAAAAAATAAAATCCATTTTTCATATATCATTTTTTTAATGATTTATTCCTTCAACATTCTCTATTTTTTCTCCATTTCTGTTCAATCTCCTCCAATGATAACCCTTTTGTCTCCGGCAAGAATAAATACCCCCATACCAAACCCAACACGGCAATAAATCCATAAAGAAAAAATGCACCTGCCGGATTCTCAGAAGTCGTTTGTCCAACAACAATTTCGGTACCTGGTATAGAAAAAAAATCTATAATCTTAAAGAAAGTAAAGGAGACAATGCAATTAAATATCCATACAGCCAATGAACCTATCGAAGTCCCCAATCCCCGTACTTTCTGCGGAAATATCTCGGAAATGACCAACCATCCCAAAGGTCCAATACTAATTGCAAAAAATGCAACATATCCAAACATAAAAATGACCATTAACCACCTTCCGATTTCGCCCAACTGATTAGCATAAATAAAACAAGCACTAAGGCACAAAACAGAAAAGGCAATTCCTGACAGACCAATAAAATACAACTTTCGTCGTCCGATTCTATCCACTAAATAAAGAGAAATCACTGTAAATACAACATTTACAATTCCAATACCTACAGAAGCCCAAATAGCAGAGAGTGTACTTTCAAATCCTGCCATCAGGAAAATCTTCGGACTATAATAAATAACTGTGTTAATACCTACAAACTGTTGAAAAAACATAATACAAACAGCAATCATTAGAGGAGTTCTCAACCAAGGCTGCATCAAATATCGCCATCCTACCGCACTATTCCTATCTTTCTCTATTTCCACCTCCATTTGTCCAATTAAATCATTTACTGTATTTTCCGGTTCTATTTTCTGCAACACTTTCCTACATTCTTTCAACCGTCCTTTACTCAACAGCCACCGAGGTGTTTCAGGCACAAAACACATACCTACCAGTAATACCAAAGCCGGTACGACACCTGCCCAAAACATCCATCTCCAACAATCCAACTTGTTTTCATCAGCCCAAAAGGTATCTGACATGTATGAAAGTAAAATACCTATTGTAACCATTAACTGAAACATTGAAACCAGACGTCCCCTAGATTTAGCTGGAGCAATTTCTGCTATATACAATGGAACAGTAAATGATGCCACACCTATAGCTATACCAAGAAACAGACGAGAAAAAACCAAGCTCGTCAAATCCGTTGCCAGTCCTGACCATAACGCTCCCACTGCAAATATCACAGCAGAAACCAATATGATTTTTCTTCTTCCAAATATATCAGATAAACGCCCACAACATACAGCCCCCAACATAGCTCCCAACAAACCAGCCGCCGTAATCCATTCAACATCATTATTATCTATTCCCCAATCTGACTGAAGAAATGGAATCGCTCCTGAAATTACCCCAGTATCAAAGCCGAAAAGCAATCCTCCTGTTGCTACAACTGTAGCTATTAAAAATATTATATGTCTGTTTTTCATATTAAACTTATATTTTAGGGTTCAAAACTTATCCAAACTTCCTTTTTCACTGACGGATTCGGAACATATAAGAAAGTATCCGGAGCATCTTCAAAAATTTTATAAATGGATTTACCTTTCCCAATACCTAAATCATGATACTCTCTTGGAGCCTTTCTTACCAGTTCCGAAAAATGATAGTTTGTATTTCTGATCCACTTCAATCCATCACCCTCAAAAACAGGATACCATGCAATACCTTTATGACGACGAATCTCAGCATATTCAAAACCATATTCACGGTCACACCATGCACCAAACACAAGAGATTCATCTGCATTCGTACTAATGGTAGCATGTACCCAATATGGAGGGACCACCACCACATCGCCAGGCTGTGCATAAACAGCATAACACCTCCCCGGTTCATCTGTAGCCGACTCTTGCATGTAAATGACCGCCTCTCCATTCCATATCTCATAAACCTCTGGAGTGGACCATTGACTAAAAGGTGAGACCTTATGAATATGTCCCTGACTGCGAATGGGTTCCATTCCCAAACTTCCTTTGGCATAAGCCACTACTCCAAAAAGCAAATGCTGTTTTTGCAAAAGCGCTTTATGAACAGTCTTACCCACATCCATAGCTATAGAATAGACAATATCCGGTCCTTCACATTTCGGATCCAACAAACTAGACCGGATATCATCCAACCACCGGTTTTCTACTGTCGGGCCAAAAACGTCCTTACCATAAATAAAACCTAACGGATTTTCTGTTATCCCTATATCAATCCCCTTATCAAAATTATCTTTATGCATGATGTCTTACAAAAGCTTTAATTGTTCCACATTCCATTCCTTCAGACTCCCCATAAGGTTTTATTGTATATTCCTTTATGGCAGCAGGAATAATAAAAGTTTCCGCATAATGGACAACAAACGGAGAAAATTGTCCTATAGGACTTTCCACTATCACCGAACGTCCCTCAATCAGATTCAGAACATTAACACCCGACTCATTCTTATGCAAAACTTTGTCCGTGAACCAATGTCTTCTTGTTTCTATAAATTCCCATTCATGAAGTCCCGTCTTTTCTTCACGCCAAGAATCTCCTTCACCAATAACAGAGACCTTGTTTATCAGTTCTTCTTTCACCCAAGACTCCGTTCTATTCCATTGTATCACATTAGCCCCATGAGCTATATTAATCGGACGCGGTCTGCCATCCAGTCCCATCCGTCCCCAATCCCACAACTTAAATGTAAAGATGTATGGGGTTGCACTAATCTCAAGTACCATGCTATTCCTTCCCGAACAATGTACCGTACCAGCCGGAATTAAAAAATGATCATGCTTCTTTGCCGGATAAATACCTACATACTTCTCCACTTCAAATTCACCAGTCCTTTGCGATTTTTCCAATTCATCAAGCATCTCCTCCGGTTTAATATTATCCTTCAAACCCAAATATACAGTTGCCCCCTCCTTAGCATCCAAAATATAGTAGCTCTCATCCTGCGTATAATGCATCCCAAATTTCTGTTGTATATATTCAGTCAAAGGATGAACTTGTAAGCTTAGATTGCCGCCTTCTATCGTATCAAGAAAGTCAAACCGTATTGGAAACTCATCACCAAACCTGCCATACACAGCATCACCCAATAACTGTCGGGGATAAGCAAAAATCAAATCAATTGACGGTATTTCCACTTTCTCATCCCCAAAGGCCAACAACAGACTGTTTTCTTCAGGTACACAGTCAAAACACCAAGCATAATTAGGCATCGTCCGTTCTAAATCGCAAACATCTTTCATCCACTGTCCTCCCCAAGGCCCCGGATCAAAAAAGGGAACTACACGAAACGGACCATTTACCGCTTTCTCCAATCCCTCAAACATCGCTTTGCCTGTAATCATCTTAGGATGATTGCGCCGGTTCGTATCCAAAACATAATCCACCTTTGCCATCAGCATCTTTTTGTGCCTATCGCATATTCTCCAATCTACGAAAAAAGCTCTTTTATACTGCAAGGAGGTTCGTTCTTCTTTATTGTTGACACCTATATTTGATATTTCATTTTTACGGAATCTGGACTGTATCTCCCATCTTGCCATATCGGCATAAATCAACAAATCAGGATGTTCACAAAGATAGGCCGCACCAACCCCATAGACTATTACAATACCAGACTGCAAATCTTCTATCTGTTGCCGGATACCAGTAACTTTATCGAAATCAAAAAAACATTCCATTGTATACCGGGTCAGATAGCCGAATAATTCATCATCGGTAATATCAGGATAGAAAAAATCATTGATTTTCTCTTCCGGCAACATCGCACTATCTGTATGAACAAATAAAGCATTATTGAACCTACCGGCAAAAGCATTACGTATATCATTCTCAAACACTCCTTGATAGCACTCAATCGCAACCACTTTCAACGGCTTCTCCAGTACCTTCAAACGTTCACTGATACTATCGGTAATGGCAAACCAACCGGAAATACAGTCATCCGAATTATAGGACACCTGCACAAAAGGATATTTATCGTAATTAGCAGAATACTTCATCTTTTATCTTTTTTCTTAAACAATATTCCAAACCATACAAAGCTGCATAATCTCCCAAGCTAGAAACTACCACAGATACTTTTGCACTCGGAGTCCAGGCAAACTTTGACACCCGTTCCTCGATATAAGGCACTATCACTTTATGGCTATTCATGATTCCCCCTCCAAGTATCACCACTTCAGGATCATAAGCATGAATAAAATTTATAACAGCAGCTCCCCATATTTCAATGCATTCATTTCGTACCAATAACGCGTCTCTATTTCCTTGTTCCGCCAATTGGAAGATTTCTTTAAAATCATAATTCTGAGATGACATTTTAAACGAAGGAGACAGGCAAGCATGATCCTTTATAATTTTATGAAGGAAGAATGAAGAGGACAAAGCCTCCACACACCCCTTGTTTCCACAAGAGCATAACCTTCCTTTGTAGTCTACTACAAAATGGCCACCCAACGAACCTGCTTGAAAGTGCTTTCCATACATTACCTCACCATTCATAATGACTCCCGATCCTATGCCCGTACCAATAGTCATCATAACAACGCTATCATATCCTCTGCCGCTCCCATATTGCCATTCTCCAATTGCTGCAAGCCGTGCGTCATTATCAATGTAAAAGGGGGCTCCCCAATGTTCATCCGCCCATCTATCCAAATCAAGCTCCACTCCATCATCATATTTTTCATTCGTAGATATAATAATGCTTTTTTTATTATTTACTAGCCCTGGAAAAGCTATACCCACTCCAAAGAGGCGCTTCACACCATTTGAATTTAGCAGGAAATCAATTGCATTTTCAATCTCCGGCAAACTTGCTGTCATATCCAAATCTTGACGAGAAGGCATTTTTACATAGTCTACCAGTTCTCCATTGCGTAAGAGACCGACTTTTGTAATGGTTCCTCCCAAATCTACAGCTATGATATACTTCATATTCATATTTCTATCAATTGGGGATTGCCATTCACACACTGTAAAGATGCAGAAAACCCGTTCTCCAAAATCACTTGATAATCATGTCCTGCGTCCGAAGGCCAACAAGCAGCGAATGACAGAACAGAATATCCTATATTTGCCACACGATGGGCCACCCCTCCAGGTATATAATGAAGACTACCCGGAAACATCCGCTCACTCCAAACCCTTCGGTTCTGATCCATCATAATCAATCTGCCTTCACCTTCCACTCCCCAATAGTACTCCCCACGATTCATATTGGCATGAAAATGTCCTTTGGTCATGAAATACTCATCACCAACCTTACCTGGATAAATTCTCGTGATTCCGAAATAGAGTCCCCCTGGCGTTCCTTCTTCAACCGGCAGATGACAAGTCACCTCATACAATAAAGTATCAGGAGACATCTGTTCATAAGCCTCACAATTATGAAAAACACCTCGTAAATCAGCCAAAGTCTTCAAACTCCTCTTCACATTTTCACCGATCAAAGAATCCTTTATAAAGAGCAAAGGCGACTCATTTGTTCTCTTATCATTCATCAGCATCATACTTTTAAAATCTTATATTGCAAAAGTACGCTGATATGGAACTCGCTCTTTCCTCTATATTTTCCGATAATTATGGTATTTTACCATTATTCGCAGCAAATGGATAAAACCTTGCAAAAAAAGTAGAAAACCAAGGCTCTAACCACCAAATATTCAATGATAAAATAGTAGAATCAAATGGCTTGTTTAGCCTTTACTCCAAACTGCTTTTGGAACTGCGACGGGGACATTCCTGTCACTTTTTTAAATTGGGATATAAAATTAGATAAGTTAGGGAATCCGACTTCCCCACTGATAGTAGAAATCTTCATTTTGTTTTCCAGTAATAGTTTTTTCGAATAACCGATACGCATTTCGTTCAGATATTCTACAAAGGTTTTCTTGGTCCTCTCCTTGAAATAACGGCAAAAAGCTGTCGGGGTCAATCCAACCAAAGTCGAAACTTCTTCCAACCTAATGGAAGTCGCAAAGTTCTTGACGAGAAACTTGTATACCTTATTAAATCTCTCAAAATCTTCTGAATTTACAGAATTCGTAAATCCCACTGAGGCCAGTAACTCATACTCAGTCGATGTGGCCATCAGCTCAAGAAGTGTTAAAAGATTCGTTACCTTCCGAACCCCTACATCATTCACCGAACTCCTTATAAACCGGGTTATCTCTAATTTCGAATTTCCGGTAAACTTCAGTCCACGCCGTGATCTCTCTATCAAATCACGAATATTATTCATTTCTGGTAATCTGATAAAATTCGGATCAAATATCTCACGTTTAAAGAACAGACAGATACACGTAGCACGCAAACCAGACTCCTTATCAAAATAAGCATCATCATTACGCCATTCATGAGGGAGATTAGGGCCAATCATACATACATCCCCCTCCTCATACTGTTCTATGCAATCCCCAACAAAACGAGTTCCTATACCTCTAGTTATATACATTATCTCTATGGCCGGATGATAATGCCAAGGTACAATGAAGTGCGGCAAGTCTTCTATATAATAATGTATATGACTGTCTATTGGGAATGGCAGATCTTGGTAAAGTGGTTTCATAGTCATCTAAGTCAATAATCACCGTTAATTATAAAAGCGAATATAGATAATTATTTTATCAAAGCAAGCTATTGTATGTTAAAACTCATAGTAACATCAAAATATAAATATCAATCTTATACTCAAACAAACAAATGATATCTTTTGTATCTTTGTCCCCGCATTTTCACAACCACATAAAATTATAATGAAAACAATAGTAAATGTTCCCTCCCGACAGAACACCATGCGCGAACTGCGGGATTATCTGATGATTGCCCTGGGTATGGTCTTATATGGTATCGGCTGGACAGTCTTCCTGCTTCCCAACGATATTACTACCGGTGGCGTACCGGGCATTGCATCCATCGTATATTTTGCCACTGGATTTCCCGTCCAATATACGTACTTCGCCATCAATTTTCTGCTTCTATTGCTTGCCCTACGTGTGTTGGGATGGAAGTTCAGCGTAAAGACAATCTTTGCCGTATTCACCCTGACCTTTTTCCTTTCCATTATCCAGAAACTGACCGAGGGTGTTGTCCTCCTGCACGACCAGCCTTTCATGGCTTGTGTCATCGGTGCCTCCTTCTGCGGTAGCGGCATCGGCATCGCCTTTTCCAACAACGGCAGTACTGGCGGCACGGACATCATTGCCGCCGTAATCAACAAGTACCGCGACATCACGCTGGGCAGAGTCATGTTGATATGTGACCTTATCATCATCTCGTCCAGTTACTTTGTTCTAAAAGATTGGGAAAAGGTGGTGTATGGCTACGTTACTCTATACATATGCAGCTTCGTGCTCGACCAAGTGGTGAACAGTGCCCGCCAGTCCGTACAATTCTTTATTATCAGCGATAAATATGAGGAGATAGCCAAGCACATCCAGGTATATCCTCACAGAGGTGCAACGGTCATCAACGCCTCGGGCTTCTATACGGGAAAAGAGATAAAAATGCTGTTCGTGCTGGCCAAGAAGCGGGAGTCCACCATCATTTTCCGGCTCATAAAAGACATAGACCCCAATGCCTTTGTATCACAAAGTGCAGTCATCGGAGTCTATGGAGAGGGATTCGACAGAATCAAAGTGAAGTAGAGGATTTCTCGAACTTCCCTTGATTCCAAGTATAAACAATAGGACGGCGGACAAACGGTTTCAGTTTCTCCGCCGCTTCTTTACCCATGTAATCGGTCGTGGTAAAAGTGAATGCCAACGTGGCGTCCTTCGCAGAAAGGTCCGCTTTCATCAGCAGCATGTCGGCCTGGCGACGGGCATCCTGATACTCATAGACATCCACCGTATCCGCGGCCTCAGCGATAAAATCATCCAGAACGGGCAATGCCGGCAGGTAGGACGAAGCAACCAGCTCCTTCCAGTCTGTCGTATAGAACTTGACATGGCTGTCGCAAGCCGGAGCACAAACCGTAGATACCACACAAACCACTTTCGTGCTGTCGTTGACAGGCAAGAGCTTCATCTGCCACGAGCTCTGGGGAGTCATCTTCACATGTATATAATCCGGGGCAAGTTCCGTCATTTCCGATTTACCACCAAAGCTGTTGGTCACCTCAGCTTTCATCTTACTTTCCAGAAAGTCTATAAAATCCGCACGGTTCACGGCGCTAAGCAACGGACATATAGAATCCGGCATATTCTTAAAACACGTCTTGGCTTCCTGGGCCTGCAAATACCCCCATCCGATGAAAGCCAAAATCAAAAAAGCACTCAGTTTTCTTATCATAACATTTTAATCATTTCTTCAAGGAAACGGGCATCTGTTTCATCAAAACCGCCCAAATCGTCACTGTCAATATCCAATACTCCCCACACTTCACCGTCCTCACGCTTCAGCGGAACCACGATCTCCGAACGCGACAGCGAGCTGCAGGCTATATGTCCGGGAAATGCATCCACATCGGGCACAACCAACGTCTCGTCTTTATCCCATGCCGTGCCGCAAACACCACGGCCTTTCCTGATGCGCGTACAAGCTATCGGTCCCTGGAAAGGTCCTAACACCAATTCTTCACCCTTCACCAAATAGAAGCCTACCCAAAAGAAATGGAAAGTCTCTTTCAGCGCCGCCGAAACATTCGCCAGATTGGCTATCAAGTCATCTTCACCTGCCAGCAGATTTTTCAGTTGAGGAAGCAAAGCGCGATATTTCTCTGTCTTGCTACCAGCATTTATATATAGGTCTTCTGCCATATATCTCTTGTTTATTTACTCCCCAAATATAGGAAGAACATTCCAATCAACACCAAAATGAGGTCGACAGCCTTGCTTTTTAAATTCTTTTCACGGAAGAAAAGCGCACCGAAAAGGAAGGAAACAACAACGCTTCCACGACGCACCATCGAAACGATGGAAATCATAGAGTCCTCATAGCTCAGGGCATAAAAATAGACAAAGTCTGCCGCACAAAGGAAAATGGAGATACAGATAATGGTCCAGTCCCAACGAAACGGGGTACTTTCTTTTCGCTTGGGGTACCACAACAGCAGGATGATGGGGCACATGATAAAGACTTGGTAGACATTATACCACGACTGCACCAGCATCGGGTTGAGCTGCTTCATCAGATATTTGTCATACAGCCCGCTGACAGCTCCGGCAACGGCAGCCAGCACGATGAAAAGAATCCATTTGTTATGCTTGAAGTCGATTCCCTCCTTCTTGCCCGAACGGCTCAGCATGAAAAAGGATACTATGGCAAGCAGCACGCCAATCCATTGATAAAGGTTCAAGCGTTCGCCAAACACAACCATGGCACCTACAAGCACCATTACGGGACGCGTCGCATTAATCGGTCCCACGATGGTCAGCGGCAGATGCTTCATCCCGAAATAACCGAATATCCAGGAAGAGAGCACGATAAACGACTTGACAATAATGAACTTATGCACCTCCCACCCCACCACGGGAACATCAAACATCGTACCTCCCAACACCGACGGCGCAAAGGCAGATACCAGAATGAAAGGAAGAAATATCAGGCTCGAGAACAGCGTGTTCAGGAAAAGTACCGGCAGTACGGCATTGTCACGAAGCGACTTCTTCTTGAAGACATCGTAAAATCCCAATAAGGCAGCAGAGAGGAAAGCAAG
>CAUHML010000065.1 GCA_959606905.1 uncultured Bacteroides sp.
GCTCAACAACAGCAACAACGGCAACATACAGCTTTACGACAGAGGGAAAGCATAACGGAATGCTTGTGCGCTGCATAGTAAAGGATGCAAGCGGAAATAGCGTGACGAGCAATGAGGCAAAATGCAGTACAGCAGAAGCACTAAGGATAACAGGCCAGCCGTCTAACTGCAGCGTATCAGTAGGAAGCCAGGCAAGATTTGCGGTAAAGGCAGAGGGAACAGGGCTTAAATACCAGTGGCAGGTAAAATTCCCTAACGAGAGCTGGAAGAATTCAGGCTCAACAACAGCAACAACGGCAACATACAGCTTCACGACAGAGGGAAAGCATAATGGAATGCTTGTGCGCTGCATAGTAAAGGATGCAAGCGGAAATAGCGTGACGAGCAATGAGGCAAAATGCAGTACAGCAGAAGCACTAAGGATAACAGGCCAGCCGTCTAACTGCAGCGTATCAGTAGGAAGCCAGGCAAGATTTGCGGTAAAGGCAGAGGGAACAGGGCTTAAATACCAGTGGCAGGTAAAATTCCCTAACGAGAGCTGGAAGAATTCAGGCTCAACAACAGCAACAACGGCAACATACAGCTTCACGACAGAGGGAAAGCATAACGGAATGCTTGTTCGCTGCATAGTAAAGGATGCAAGTGGAAATAGCATAATAAGCTCTGAAGTAAAGGCGAATATAATATCTGTTGAGGATTGGGAGCTTCCAATTATGTAATTTAATATTAAAATCAAAATAGAACTTTATACGAGTAATCAAACTTTTTGTGGGGTTGCCAAAGTTTATGAGGGTCAGTCGTGAGGGGCTGGCCCTTTTAGAATGCCAGTTTTTGAGGGGTTGAGGGTTTGGTTTGAGGGAGTGTGAGGGGAATTTGTAAACGTCAAACCACCCGCCTTGGATAACTAGCATTTTTGTGAGACACTCTAAAAAACACGAAAAAACTAATAGTTTTTTAGAGGAGGTAAACTATCATGGATTCACTCACCCATAATGTAAGGCGTGCTAACTGGTTAAATATTATAAATCAATGTCAGGAACGACCTGCAAACGTAACCGTCCGACAATGGCTGAAACACCAACGCAGGTGATAGCAGACAGCGACCACCATAACAGCAAGTGTTATATGTGGGTGCACCGTTCCGGAGAGTTTTATACCAGGCGTCCAATCGTGATATATGAATACCAGAAAGGTCGCAATCATCAAAAACCTCTGGATTTTTACAAAGATTATAAAGGAATCCTTGTAACGGATAGTTTGCAGCAATACCATTTGGTCGACAAAAAGCTTGCAGACGTAACAAACGCAAACTGTTGGGCGCATGCAAGGCGTGATTTTGCGGATGCGGTTAAGGCTGCAGATAAAAAAGATCCATCGTCTGTAAGACAATCGGCTGCATACCAGGCTTTGCAGAAGATCGCCGAGTTTTATAATGCTGATACCGGGTTAAAAGGGCTCTCATCAAAGGAACGTCTTCAAAAACGGCAGGAACTGATCAAGCCGATGGTTGAAGAATTTTTTGCGTGGGTAAAACAGCAGGTAAGCGATTGTACAGTACCTCCAAAATCAAAAACAGGACAGGGACTTAATTTCGTAATCAATCAGGAAAAATACCTAAGGGTATTTCTCGAAGATGGTGATATTCCACAATACTGCAAAAGGAGCCTCTGCCAGCGCAATGGTATATAGAATTTCTGAAACCGCAAAGCTGAATAATCTGCGACCGTATTATTACTTTAAATATATCCTTACAGAGTTGCCTAAACTCTGTGATGAAAGAGGAAATATAGATCCTACAAAATTGGATTATCTCATGCCATGGTCAGAAAGCCTTCCGGATGAATGCCGGAAACCACGCCGCTCATAATAGGCGGCGTTGATTTTAACAACCTGCGTATGATTTAACGTTTACGTTTGAGTAGTTAATTAGTGGTTGAATAAGTAAAGTCAGGGTGGACATGAGTTCACTCTGTTTTTTATATAAAATTTATATTTTACTTTCATATTATTGTAAATAGTGGTAATCTGTTATTAGTACTAAAGGCGTATGATATTGTATTTTTAAAGGAGCGTTGATATGACAAAACATGTATTAAAGAGAATGATAGGAGTTGTCCTTTGCTTATGTCTATTGCTTCAATTACTGCCCCAGGCTCAAAATGTACTTGCAGCATCTAGTAAGGTTGAGACGGCGCTGGACTGGGCACAGAAAATTGCAGATGATAATAGTCATGGGTATTCACAACAACATAGAAATGGACCAGATTATGATTGTTCTTCATATGTGAGTACTGCACTTGTAAAAGCCGGATTAAATGATAATGGTAGTCTTACAACTTATACTATGAAGAAGTATTTGTGCTCAAAAGGATTTACATGGATTCCTTGGAGCTCAATTGGAGGTCAGAGTGGTTTAAAAAGAGGTGATATTCTATTAGATGAAGATACACATACGGAATTCTATATTGGAAATGGAAAGATGATTGGAGCCCATAGGGATTATGGATATCCAGCAACGGGAGATCAAACTGGAAAAGAAATATCTGTTCAAAATTTTTATAATAATCAATATGGTATTTCATGGAACGGAGTATTACGATATGAGGAAACAAATCCCCCAACCTATTCAAATTTCTGGGTAGACCATTACCTATTTGATTTGTCTGAGACGGTATCATTCACGGCTGTGGCATCGGGAGCAGACAATTATGCAATAGGAATTGACAAGAACGGTGTTGGTCGTGTTGTGACAGAAGGCTGCGGAAGTACGTATACTATTTCAGCTGACAGGCTTGGAGCAGGAGAGTATTCAGCTTATATGACGGTTGCAAATAGCGCGGGATATGTTGATACTTACAGAGTATATTTTGTTGTAGTTGAAAAATGTAATTTTGGAGATAAATTTTCAGCAAGGATTCAGAATATAGGAACCGGATGCTATATTACAAACAAAGATAGCAAAATCGTTGGAGCTCCTGAGAGCGGATATAATGATCAGATATGGTTTTTTAATAAGTGTTCAGATGGTTCATACACCATCATGAGTCAGCTTGATGGACTCATGATGGATGATGAATGGGACAGCGATGTTCCGGCAGGTGCTGATATTCGCGCATGGAGTGCTACGGGACAGGATAAGCAGAGATTTAATATATATTATATGGATGATGCATTTTATATCCGACCGGCAAATACCAAAACTCTTGTCGTAGATATGGGAGCAGGAGAGCCATATAATGTGGCATGCTACAACCTTTCAAGGAATGCTGGACAGCAGAAATACAGGTTTGACATGGTTGGCATGGGCGATTATATTCCATACGGACTGGGAGATGAATTTTATGCACAGCTCAGGTGTCAGGGAACAAATTTATATGTAACAAATCAAAGTGGTAATGTAGCAGGCGCTGCGGCAACAGCTGATGACAGTCAAATATGGAAATTTATGAGACAGTCAAATGGGGCCTACGTTATTCAGAATACATTGGATGGTTCATATATAGATGTAGAAAATTCAAATGATGCAAATAAGACCAATTTCCTTTCGTATAATGAATATACAGGCAACAGGAATCAGCAGTTCTATTTCTATGAAATGGACAATGCTTTTTATATCAAACCTTTAATCAGTAATACCAGGGTAATGGATATGCAGTCAACTGCTCCATACAATGTGGCACTATGGGATAAGGGAAATGACTGGGGACCACAAAAGTTTGATGTGATAAAAGTCAGCCACAGTGATGACAACATGAGTAAACCGGTTGAGACGTCGTATTTTAAAGGACATAAATATGAGCTCTATAATGAATCAATGACCTGGGAGTCGGCTAAGCTCTTTTGTGAGAAAAAGGGAGGACATCTTGTTACTATTTCAGATGAGAAAGAGAATGAATTTGTTAATGGCATGAGATGCCGTAACCTTTCAACCGATTACCAGCAGAGTATATGGCTTGGAGGTTCTGATACAGCAAATGAGGGAACATGGTCTTGGATTACAGGTGAACCGTTTACATACAGTAACTGGGAACCAAACGAGCCTAATGGTGGAACCTCGCAGAATTATCTTCAGATGTATTCATCAGGTAACTGGGATGATGTGCAGAATGAAGCTGGCAGATTTGTGTTATGTGAATATGATTCGGTACAACCAAAGCTGACACCTGTTGCCAGTTCGCTCAGTCTGAGTGATAATATTGGATTTAATATTTACATGCAGATATCCGATGATGTGCTGAGTGATGATGGTGCAATGATGATTATTACAAATTCGGATGGAAAGGTCATTAAGAAGCCGATTTCGTCATATGAGACAACAACGTATCAGGACAAATCGGTAAAAAAAATAGTCAGTATGGTACCTGCGGCAAAGATGTCCGGAAAGCTTTCATTTAAAATTTTAAAATCAGATGGAACAGAAAGCAGTACTTATATATGTTCAGTTATGGATTACGCAAATGAAATGATTAAGAAAGCCGATACTGATAATGAGTGTAAAAAGGCACTTCCTCTAGTAAAGGCAATGCTGAACTATGGAGCGTATTCTCAGATATATTTTGGTGAGGACAATACGAATCTTGCAAATGCCATATTAAAAGATGACAATACTGCAACGATAAAGAGTGAGGATATAATAAAATCTATTACATACAGTGAGCAGGGGCTTTTTAGCAATAAAGATTTAGGGTATATAGGCTCATCACTTATATGTGAATCAGATACCTCATTAAAGCTGTATTTTAACAATAAGAATAAGCTAACAGAGAAGCAGATAAAGGGTAGATATGATATCAGCACACTTGACAAAAACAAGCATGATTATGATACTGGTGTTGACGGAAGCATTTTTTGGATAAAGATAAAAGGCATAAAACCAGCAGAGCTCGGTAATGTTTATGGAGTAAACCTGGTATCTGATGAGGGTTCAGTTATTGTGGAGACGAGTCCATATGTGTATGTGAAAAAGGCATTGGAGTCTGGTGATAGCAGGCTGCAGAATCTGTGCAAAGCAATGTGGGCTTATGGACAGGCTGCAAGGGAGTATGAAAAGTAGTGTTCAAGAAAGGAATTGCTTATGAAGAGAGTATTTAGTGTATTAATGTCAATAGTGATTGTTTTAAGTTGCATTGTATTTATTATGCCACCAAATATAGTGTTGGCAGCAAATAATGCTGACGATATAGTTTCTATTGCAAGAGGAGAATTAGGAAGTACAAATTATAGTAAATATTATGGTGGAAATAAAGGTGCTTGGTGTGCAGATTTTGTCTCATGGTGTGCTCAGCAGGCTGGGGTTGACAGTATAGCCAAGAGTTCTTCTTGTTACAATATGTATATCGGTATGAAGAATAATGGCTGCCAAGAAGTTAGTTCTCCTCAAAAGGGGGATATTGTATTTTTCTATTGTACAAAATGCAGTTCAACAGCTGGAAAATGGTGTCATGTTGGAATCATGGAGGATTCCACATACTCTATTGAAGGAAACAGATGGAGTAATGGTGTATCAAAGGTAGAAAGAGGAAACTCATATTCTCATAATGGAGATTTAGGTTATAAGCATAGAGATGGAATTGTTAGAAAATATTTGAGGCCTAAATATAGTGTTCCAAATCCCCCAACCTATTCCAATTTCTGGATAGATGGTAATTTTTACGATTTATCAGAAACGATTACATTTAATGTTACTGCATCAGGAGCAGATAGATTTGCTATAGGAATAGACAAAATCGGTGGTGCACGTGTTGTAACGGAAGGTTGCGGAAGTACATATTCTATATCTGCGAACAGGCTGGGAACAGGAAATTATTCTGCATATATGAGTGTTGCTAACAGCGCCGGGTATGTTGACACTTATAGGGTAGGGTTTATTGTTGCAGAAAAAAATAAGTATCTAGATATAGGAAACAATTTAATAGCAAACATCATTAAAGTAGATTCCTGGAGTCATGTGGTTAACAAGAATTCGAATGCCTGCATAGGGAATGAAGTAGGAAATGCAAATGAATACTGGTTTTTTCAAAGGCAGGATGATGGTTCATACACTATCAGGTCAATGGAAGATGGAAAATACTTGGATGTTTCAGAAGCAGGCAATAGAGATGGTTTAAATGTGTATTGTTATGATTATACAGGGGCAGATAATCAGAGGTGGTTTATTAAGCAAGGAACCAATGGATTAATTCTTGTGCCTAAATGTGCTATAAACTCATGCCTGGATATATCTAATGGAGGTTCCGCGGTGGATACAAATGCACAGTTGTGGACACAGGCTGGTGTAGCAGCGCAGGAATTTAGCATATATAACCATCCAGAAGTACCAGATTTTATCAGATGTGGAGATAATTTTATCGCTAACATTATTAAAGTAGATACATGGAGTTCTATGGTAAACAACAACTCTAATGCTGAAATAGGTAAGGAAGAGGGAAATGCAAACGAGTATTATGAATTCACAAGACAGAGTGATGGTGCATATATAATTAAATCACTTGAAGATGGAAAATATCTCGATGTTTCTGATGGTGGAAATAAAAATGGTCAGAATGTGGGCTTTAGCGATTATACAGGAGAAAATAACCAAAGATGGTATATAAAGAATGGCTCTAGTGGAAAAATATTAATTCCTAAAAACGCAACAGGATCGTGTCTAGATATATCTAATAATGGCTCAGCAGTAGGAACAAATGCACAAATATGGGCTCAGGCGGGAGTGGCAGCCCAGGAATTTAGTATATATACACAGTCGAAAATTCCAAACTTCATTAATTTTGGAGATGATTTTTATGCAAATATAATCAAAGCAAGTACATGGAGTACTCTTGTAAACAAAAATCCTAATTTGGAAGTTGGTGGAGAGGGTGAAGCAGAAGGAAGCGATATATGGCATTTCAGACGAATGAAAGATGGTACATATACCATACAGTCTCTATTTGATGGAAAATATCTTGATGTTGAGAAATTTAGCGATCAAAAAGGAGCTAACGTATATTGCTATGATTATACAGGTGATAGTAATCAGAGATGGTATTTGACCTTGGGAAAAAATGGAAAGGTCTTAATTCCAAAGAATGCTACTAGATTATGTTTAGATGTTTCTAATGATGGTTCGGACGCTGGTACTAATGCACAGCTGTGGGAGCCAAACGGAACTACTGCTCAGGAGTTTAATGTTTATAAAGAGGACACAATAAAGTTAGGCACGGCAAATGTTACTTTATCAAATAATAACTATATATATGATGGCAAAGAGAAGAAACCGGATGTAACAGTAAAATATGGATATGCTACGTTACAACAAGGCACAGATTATACGGTGGAGTATTCAAATAACGTAAAAGCAGGTACAGCTACCGTTACAATAAAAGGCACCGGAATATATTCAGGTACGGTTTCTAAAAACTTTGAAATAAAGGAAGCTTTATATACGGTGTATGGATATCAGGTTGTTATCAATGGAAATTTCGATTTGAAATATTATATTGATTTGTCAAAAGAAGCTGCAAATGATACAGATGCGTATATTGAGTTTAAAGTCGGTGATAGAGTACAAAAGGTAAAACAGAGAGAAACATCGAATGGACACTATGTTTATACATGTGAAGTGCCTGTAGCTCAGATTGGTGACAAAGTGACGGCAACATTACATTATAAGGATAAATTATATGCTCTTTCACAGTATTCGGTCAAAGATTATCTGAATACTATAGTTCAAAACAAAGATAAAAAAGAAGAGTATGGCAAGGCTGGAGACATTGCATCAGCCATACTGAATTATGGGGCAAGGGCACAGATATATTTTGGATATAAGACAGATTCATTAGTTAACAGTGCTTTATCGGATGCTGAGATAAAAAAAGTGGATTCTATTTTGGCACAGGATATTAAGAATGCTATAACCAATAAGGAAAGCGGCAACCTTGAAAACAATGATTTCAAATACTATGGAGATTCATTAGTATGCAAGTCCGATACAGGAATGAAACTGTATTTTGAAAATAAAAATAGTCTTTCTCTTAAAGAGATTGAGAAGAAATATGATATTTCGGTTAAAGATTGTAAGAAGCAGGTTAGTAAATCCATAAACGGAAATATGATTTGTATTACTATTAATGACTTAAATGCTACTGAACTGGATGATAATTTTGTGGTGCAGATAACGAATAAGCAAAACAGCAGTCAGAGTATGTCTGTTTCAATAAGCCCGTATATGTATATAAAGAAATCTATGGATTCAAGAAATGCAAAGCTTATAAATCTCAGCAAAGCGATGTATTGGTATAGTCAGAAGGCTATGGAGTATTCAATGACAGAAAATAGATAAGTTTTATAATTATCTTTTCGAATTAATAGATTTAAGGAATACAGTTGCAGCAATTGCTTGGGAAATTGAATAATAACACTAGGAGATAGAGAACGGCAATGTTCTCTATCTTAATTTATATTGCATTGAACAAATAAAAATAGTAATATAGAACTATAAGAAAAGAACTATATAAAAATGGATAATAATAGTAAGGTAATCTTGATAATATAGAGGGAAAGGGAACGTTTATATGAACAAAAAATGGGTGGGCACTTATGGCATTTCAAATGATTTTCTCAGTGCTACTAAAGGTTTATGATGAGATTTAAAGTGGAGGATTGATTTATGAAAACTAAAATTATATCTGTTATGTTAGTAATGATATTAATTATTACTTCTTATTTGCCTGTTTCTGTAATACAAGCTTCTGAAATAGACAGTAGAGCAAGTATGGATAATGGTGTGAAGATAAAATCGTTTTATAGCGATGGTTATACATCTGCAGCAATTACAGAGGATGGAGAATTATATTGTTGGGGAAATAATTCGGTCGGAACTGTCGGAAATGGTACTTTTATAAATCAGTTAACACCAGTTAAAATTCTAGAGGACGTTAGAGAGGTTTTTTTAAGTTCATGGACAACCATCGCAATAACAACGAATGGAGATTTATATTGTTGGGGGTTTAATATATGGGGGCAGGTCGGAAATGGTACTACTATCAATCAATCAACACCAATCAAAATACTAAAGAATGTGATGGTATTTGATGCAGATGGTTCCACATTTTCAGCAATAACAACAAATGGAGATTTATATCGTTGGGGAAGAAATGAAGGTGGAGAATTGGGAAACAATTCTATTATAAATCAGTTAACGCCTATTAAAATATTAGAGAATGTTAAAGAATTTTCGTCATATGCTGGCGTATCAGGAGCAATAACGACAAACGGAGATTTATATTGCTGGGGATTAAATTGGGGAGGACACGTAGGAAATGGTACAACTGAAAATCAATTAATACCGGTTAAAATATTAGAGAATATAAAGGATTGTTCAATAGAATCTGAAATATCAGGAGCAATAACAACAAACGGAGATTTATATTGCTGGGGGCGTAATGTACATGGTGCTGTAGGAAATGGTACTACAAATGACCAATTAACACCAGTTAAAGTATTAGAGAATGTTAAAAATGTCTTGATAAATAATAATTATACAACAGCAGCAGTGACAACAAACGGAGAATTATATTGTTGGGGCGATAATGAGTATGGAAAGGTAGGAAATGGAACTAGAGATACTCAATTAACACCAGTTAAAATATTGGATAATATAAATTCGTTTTCTTTGAAAATTAATACGGCTGCAGCAATAACAACAAATAGAGAATTATATTGCTGGGGGAGCAATAGTTATGGCCAAGTAGGGAATGGAACTAGAGATACTCAATTAACACCAGTTAAAGTATTAAGTAGTGTTAAATGTTTCACAGCATATGATACAAACAAAGCAATAACAGCAAATGGAGATTTATATTGTTGGGGACTTAATAGTTATGGCCAAGTAGGAAATGGAACAACAGTTAATCAATTGACACCGTTGAAAATATTAGAGAATGTTAAAACAGTTAATAAAAATTCTGCAATAACAACAAATGGAGACTTATACTGTTGGGGATATAATACAAATGGCCAGGTAGGAAATGGAACAACAGATACTCAGTTAACACCATATAAAGTTATATTTCCTAAAGATACAAGTATTGATTCTTCTGTAACTCTTAAAGCAACAGCAAAAGCAGTAAATGCTTTCTTAAAAAAGACATTAAAGGATCAAAAATGGGCAGATGGTAAAATTGACAGTATTTCTATGGATTTTACCATGAAAGATAAAAAGTATACTTTTACACCGTTAAATATGGATTTTGCGGCAGGAATGCCTCTGTCGAATTTGAATTATCAGGCAGTTATTGACACAGACAGTAAGACTGTAAAGGTGTTACTTGGTGCTTCAAAAGATGGAAAGTCGGAAATAAAACAGACAACCAATGTTAATAGTACATCATGGGGACAGCAGTATCAGTCTGTCAAAAAGATGTACAAAGACCTGACCGGTTTTGATGCCAAAACTTCAAGGACAACGTGGAACCGGTTTGAAAAAATGAAATCAGAGCTAAATCATTTAAAGTGTGATATGTTTGTCAATGCAGATATGAAAATCACCGGCTTTATGGAGTTTTCATATAGTGATGATAGCCGGTTATCATTCAAGGAAGGTGGAATAATTGAGAAAGTATCTGTTGATACAAAATTCTCTTCTCCTGTAGTGGCTCCATGGGTATATATATCATTAGGCTTAGGTGTATCTGAAGAAGGAACCCTGAAAGTTCAGGTTAATGATAATGTTCCTGAGCTTATTGCATCACTGGAGCTTGCAGCCAAGGCATCAGCCAAGGTAACAGGACAAATTCCGGTCATTGCAAAAGTTGAAGGCATGATAGACGCAGAACTTTCAGCAACAGTAGCCAATACTGATCCTAAATTTACAGTTGATATGACAGGTGATATTTCACTTAAGGCAACAGCACTTGCCGGAATTATAGAGGTTTACAATAATACCTGGAATTATCTCGACTGTCAGATATATCCGGAATTTAAAAATAATAATGATACAGAAATCGCATCATATAATTCAACAGATGAAATGCTGTGTACGGCATCCGGCACAGAACGAATAGTAGGAGCGCAGAGTACTAAGTTGTCCGGTACTGATTTTAGCGAACAAAATGTTTACAGTCAGAATGAGGCCCGGCTGATATCTTTGAGTAACAATAGAAAAATACTATTATGGCTTGATGACAGTAGGGAGAAAAGCAACAATAACCGCACCACATTAATGTATTCTGTTTATGATGGCAGTAACTGGTCAAATCCGGAAGAAGTATGTAATGATGGCTGCTTTGATGGAGAATTCTCTTATTATGTAGAAAACGATAACACTGTATATGTTGTTTTCCAAAAAGGAAATATGATTTTTGGAGATGACACAGAATATTCGGATGTTGTACGAAATATAGATCCGTATGTGACCAAATTTGATGGCAGTACTTTTTCTACTCCGGAAAAGGTAAGAGGTGGCAATAATTCATATGAAGATAATTTTACAATTACAAAGAATGATAGTCAGCTAAAAGTAACTTATGTGGAATATCCATCTGATTATCTCGCGGGCAATTCAGATACTTTAAATCTTATGAATACCGTAAATGATGGCTCTGAATGGGCTGATAATATGATTTGTGAAGAAAACAGTTTTATCTCTGATTATGAATATATAGGTAGCCGGCTTTATCTGGAATTATATAACACAGACAAGGGATGCTATGAACTGTATAAATCAGATAATGGCAACGATGAATTATTAAAATCTCTTTCAAAGGAGGTTGAATTAGTATCTGCCGGAGATAAAATATATTATGTTGAAAATGATATTTTAAATACTTTAAAAGCAGATAAAATATCTGAATGTCAATTACCATATGGTACGGATTATAAGATTATCACAAATGGCAACAGCACAAAGCTTGTTTACGAGATAATAAATGAGGAGCACAGTTCAGCACTATACAGCGGAGATATTTCGGATGGAACAGTGGGAGATACCTTAATCTACAGGTCTGAAAGTGACTATATAAAGAGTTACAACGGATGTATTGATGAAAATGGCAATTTAGATATTGCAACAACCTTGTGTACTTTGAATTCAGACCTTTCTGAAAGCAACTATTCATTAAATGTTATAGGACGCAAAAAAAATTATTCGCTTGCATCAACATACTTATATTATGATGAGAATAATGTAGTGGCTGATAAGGATTTGGACTTATATTATGATGTAACTAATAACGGAAATGAAAATATTTTATCATATAATGTTGTACTTTATGATGAAAGCGGAAATACTTTGGCGGATTCTAAAGTAACAACAGGTATTAAAGTGGGTGAAACCCGTGAAGAAAAATTAGTATATCACATTCCAAAAGATTTTGGTGAGCAAAGCGTCTATATTCAGATACAGTCTGTTGATGGAAAAAAGATATATTCAAAGGCTGAAACGGTTATAAAACACAATGATATAGAAATATGCAATGTGCAGGTAAAGCATATGTGTAATGGTGATTACGGTATTGAGTGTACATTGAAAAATAATGGTTATCGAAATGCTGATAATGTAGCTATTTCTTTTAATAGCAATGGAGATGATATAATAAAAGAAACTGAGATAGAGCATTTAAACAGTGGGGAAACTTGTACAGCCAGTGTTGAGTTGACAGCAGATGAATATGCTTGTATATCAGATAAAACCTTATATTGTGAAGTGTCGAGTTCACTTTCAGAAAGCGATTACGGTAACAATTCAAAAACAATTGATTTGAATAAAACTACTGCATACGGAATGCATAACTGGGTAAAAGATGAAAAATCCGGAAAATATATTTGCAGCATTTGTGGCAAAAAGATAGAAGATGATTATTCTGGTGACCTGAAAGGCCTTTCACTAAGCCTGAGTGATGATATCGGATTGAATTTTGTTATGCAACTGTCAGATTCTTTACTGATTGATAAAGATAATGCATATGTCGAATTTACACCTGAAGGAAGCAAAAAATTCACACGTGTATATCTTAAGGACGCAGACAAGGTAAATTACAACGGAACCGACTGTTATTCATTTAAATGCAGGGTTAATGCCGCAGAAATGACCAAAAAGGTAAACGCGGTGCTTCATTGCAATGATTGGACAGGACAGACATATTCATATTCGGTTTATGACTATGCAAGCAAAATACTAGCCGAGCCAGAAAGCAGCGAATACAAGTCATCAGCACTACTAATAAAAGCAATGCTGAACTATGGCGGATATGCTCAGATTTATTTTAATGAAAATACGGATGCTCTTGCCAATAAGGGATTATATAATAAGACCAATGATCCTGTATTAACAACTAATACAACAGTTTCAAAAGACTATAATTATGCTGTATTCAACAACAATATGGGCGTTTCATTCATAGGCGGCAGTCTTGTCCTGAATTCCGGTACGGATTTGAAGCTGTATTATGGCATAGATGACAAAAATGTGGCTCATAACATAAATGTGAGTGTAAATGGACAAAATGTTGCACCTGAGTATGATGGAACTATCATGTGTGTAAGAGTCCCGGATATTAGCATTTCATCGCTTGGTGATACATATAACGTTAAAATCAGCGTGAATGGAAAAGAGATAAATCAGAAGTATAGTGCAATGACATATATGTATAAGGCGTTAAATGCACAAAACTCTAATACAAAGCTGAATAATGTAGTAAAGGCGTTATATCTTTATAATGAAGCAGCAAAGCAGTATTCGATGGGAATTGAATAATCGCGGGTAATCGAAGTTTTTGAGGGTTTGCCAAAGTTTATGAGGGTCAGTCGTGAAGGGCTGACCCTTTTAGAATGCCGGTTTTTGAGGGTTCGTGCTTAAAGTTCTTAACTTATTTATGATTTGATGATTAACTTTACACTGATATTTAATAAACCACTTGACAAAATTACTTAAAATGGTAAAATGATATAAAATAATTTGCGCGGAGGTAATAATATATGCGGCAATACACAGATAAAATACCATTAGATACTAATGTTGTGAAGTTGATTATTAAAGCGATTGAAAATGCAGATTATCTATATTGTAGCTATTTGCAGGAAGAAAAATTTCCGACCAATAATGGTAGCGAAGGAGCAAAGTGGAATTACATAAATAGAGAAGTCGAAAAGGATATGGAAGAGGGGAGATACCAAATCGAAGTTTTGTGTCGCGGACCATGGAAATTTCTGGGAATATATGATCGTGAGACCAGATATTTTTATACGCTTATGAGAGAAAAGAATCTTCATTCTTTGAGAAAAAATCAAAATACAAAACTTTTTCATTATGTAAATGCTCTTAGCCGTTTAAATGAGGGGTTAAGGAGCATGTATGCAGTGGAATATGAACAGTTATGTCTGTTTTCGGATATGTTATACGATAATGAAAAAGAGGAAACCCTGGATTGGATACTGGAGAAACTCATTGCTAAAATTGATGGTTCAATAGAGAGATATGTTTTAATATCATTTGATATTTCACATGGTCAGGTAACGGCAATTAAGGGAACTGTTCCTGCGGTTGGAATGAATTATTTTAAAGAGGAAGATTGGACAGATTTATTAAATGCATCATATTCCTTTACAGATCTTGGTGGATCGGGAGAAGTTCCAGAAGAAGATGTAATGTTGGAGCGCAAGCCAAAGCTGCGTAGAAGGAATAGAAAAGAAGAACAGAAGAATGCTGAATAAAAATAATACTGAAGGAGTAAAGTGCCGTGATGAAAACTCAGGTGGGATTCAATGGGAAGAGGTTAAAAGCTGCACGTTTGTATAGAGGGCTGACGATATCAGAAGAGGCTAAAATGTCGGATATATCAAAACAGGCAATCTCTCAATTTGAAAACGGTAAGACAGAACCTAGGTTAGAAACATTAATGAAGATAATGCAAGTATTGAGGTTTCCAAGAGAATATTTTTATGAAAATCCGGAGGATAAAGTAGTAATTGGAGACACATATTTTAGATCATTATCTTCCACGAGTAACAAAGAGCGTCTGGCACAGATAGAATGTGTTAAGCTATTGGTTGCTATTTATCGTGGAATAGATGAATATATAGCCTTTCCGGAACTGAATCTATATACAGTCCCGGAAGATTTTGATTTTGATATTGAAGCATTAGCAAAAAATGTACGCAAATTTTGGAATATAGGTAATGACAGAATATTAAATCTTGTAAGTATCTTGGAAAAGAATGGAGTTATTGTAAGTACACGATTCACAAATGGAAATAAAATAGATGCATATAGTCAGATAGAGAACATAAATGATAAAATAATAGCTGTTATTATTTTAGGTGACGATAAAGAAAATGCTTTTAGAAGAAATTTCAGTGCGGCACATGAGCTTGGGCATTTATTGTTGGATGACTTCTATGATATAGAGGGAATGAGTAAAATTGAATATAAAGAAATGGAAGATACAATGAATCGTTTTGCTGGAGCGTTATTGGTACCGGAAGAGCTTTATAGGATGGATTTACAGACAAATGCAAAAACAGAACTTAATTTTTATATTCAAATGAAAAAGAAATATGGTGTATCAGCAGCTGCACTTATAGTAAGAGCAAGGCAACTGGAAGAAATTACAATAAATCAGTATCAATATCTGATGAAACAATTGTCGCAAAAAGGATATAGAAAATGTGAACCTTATGATAAAGAAACTAAGCAAATGCAACCAAGATACTTAAAAGAAGCAATGAGAATGATTATTGAAGAAGATAAAGTAACTGGAACAGAATTTTTGGAAGTGGTTTCTGAGAAGGGCGTCAGTGTATCAGAAGAAATAGTGGAAAATATACTTAATTTGGATGAGGGATATTTGAGAATGAATGACAGTTCGGGAGAAATTGTTGCTTTGGAAAGGCGATAATAATAATTTCAAGAATGTAACAATTGCAGGATTTTTTGGTTAGTGATAGTGAGATATCATATATTTTTTAGAGGAGGCAAACTATTGTATATTTCGTTGCAAATGAACCGCTTGCACGGCCTTTATGAGCCAGCCTCACGGAGGATGAGAACCACCCTCACGGAGACTGAGCCAATGTAATATTTTGTTAACCATCAGACTTCTGCCTGTTGATTATATATCAACTGAATAGTTAATCTACGGATTCATCAGTGTTTATGATTCCTTATTTTGTCCAAATTCAGCTCTAATTTTTGTCAGGCATCTGCTCATTTAATTGTGGTAATTTATGCTGACTTGAAAAAGTAAATTCACGTGCACAGGTAAATTCCACCGTGCCTTTAAAAGTTCACTAAAATTGATAGTTTTCTGAGGAAAAATGAGAAACTTCTGTTATAATCATAGTAATTCGTGTCTGCTGATTAAAAGAAAATCAGCTTAAAACTATAGATTTTACTGTGTTTTCTGCTCAAAGTTGGTATAATAAGGTGCACGGTTTTAACAGATTTTAAATCTTTTTTTGTGCAGTTTTCAATAGAAAAATACCATTTACGGAGCGGAAAATAATGTACAAATATACTGATAATACACAAAGCAACTTCTTGGATTTCAATCAGCCAATAGGACTTCACATGAACCCTGAAAACAGATGGGTAAAAATGGCAGATGCTATTCCATGCGAAGTCTTTGAAAAGAAATATTCCCGACTGTTCAAAGGAAAGAATGACCGGGTAGCCAAGCCATTACGTCTTGCTCTTGGCGCATTGATCATCCAAACGAAATATCAGTATTCTGACAGAGAACTCGTTGAATAGCTGACAGAAAATCCGTATTAGTATAATGGTCTATGGATGGACAGTAAAGTGGTCAGGTGATGGACAAGATAAGGAATCATAAACAAAATTAGACATATCACAAAGGAGACCAGCTATGAAAAGTCAACCATAAATTAGCAAAAAATTTCTTTTTCA